>JAYEHT010000079.1:0-3521 GCA_034659655.1 Candidatus Aerophobota bacterium
AGAAGCTGCTACATTCCAGTGAAATGTTAGGGATGGACTTTGAAATGTGAATAATAAACAAATTAGCTGATGGCTCATTAGTTCAAGAATTTAAAAAGAGGGAAAAGAAGGATTAAAGATTAGAGAGGTAAAAGAAAAAGCGAGATGGCGTGTCAAATCATTCAATTAGGTAACCGAAACAGGGGTTGTTAAATCATTCAATATGTAACTTTCCATGTCTATGCGAGGTGTCTGCTTTTTGAGGGAAGAAATTTCACCTCTTCCATTTTTTTCTTCATAAACTTCATAGAGTTTTTTCAATTTTTTATCGATCTTTCTCTTTAGTTCTGCGGGGTTGAGACTTTGATAAACAGGCCGGAGTTCTCTTTTAGTTTCCTCGGAAATCTGTCCAGATTCCATTAATCTCTCATAGGGCGTTTTAGGAACATCATATTTTCTGTGGATCTTTCCCTTGATTCTTATCTTCTTCTTTAGCTTCATTACCGGCTGAAAGAAGTTTTTGTAGAGTCCTAATTCATCTCGATAAAGACTATTGATGATCTCAAGCTCTTTATCGGTATCATAACGCAGGTGTCCAATGGTGCCTCTAACATGGGTTGAGTTCTTCTGTTCAACGAAGCAGTTATCATTCTTCTTATAATCTCTTGACCTGGAAAATCCAATTCCCTCTTGCTCGGCATATCTTACCAGGTGCCAGTTGATAAAGGCCTTATCATTATCCGAGTGCATCTCTAACCAGCTGAAAGGTACTCTTTGTCTTATGTTGGTTAAGGCCTTAAATGTCCTCTCCTGACCACTACCCATTATCCCTTCCCCTTCCCACCAACCTGTAGCAATATCTACAACACTCAAACTATTGATGAATAATCCACTGGCAGATGATCCACAGTGCAAGACTAAATCTATCTGCACCTGACCAACTAAAGACCTATCCCAGCCGCCTGCTTTAACTGGTATCTCCTGATAGATAAGGGGATTGTTACTTCGATGGTACTTTCTTTTTAGATGTAAGACTTCCTTTTGATGTCTTAGCTTTCGGTCGATAGTGGCGGAAGCTATTCTCTTTAGCTTTTCCGCTACCTCGTCGGGGATCAAGAGCTCCCCCCAGTCTCTTAAATTATCTACCTGCTTTTTAAGCATCGGCTCCAGTCTTTGCCCGCAGGGATAGTCAAATATCTCCCAGGCTTTTACCAAGGCTATCCTTACATGGCCATCGTAGATGTTCTTTCTTCTTCTCTTCTCAGGTGATGAGGAAACTGATGAGTTTATCCTTCTGATGACATACTTTCTATTTTGATGAGTGTTCCCGCAGTACTCCTCCAGAATAGATGATTTTTCTTTCTTTGACTTTGCCATAAAGTACCTTTCTTGTAAAACCTTAAGGTATTGGTTTCTTGCATCCATATTCATTTCCTTTCACCTCCCTGATTGATTTAATTTTTAATTTAACCAGGGAGAATTATATCATATTTTGGTTACTTTTACTATTGGGACATTTGTCCCCATAGTTAAGATCATTGATATTTCTATGTTTAAAGAGACTGTATCTTGAGATTCCTTACTGACCTCTGTTTTAAAAGTCTATATAAATGAACTATTTTTACCTTATAATTTTAAGGGTATAAAACTACTACTCTGCTAAAGAAAGTGCTTAAAATAGCCTCTTATGAGCTCATTTTCTCTTATAAAATACAAGATAAACCAATAATATCAATTCTTTTTCTCTTTAGGTCTAATTTCGCTCTTTCTTGTTCTTAAGCTCCGGATGGTAAAGAAAAGTTATTCTCTCATACTCTTTTACTGTGCCAAATCCTCTTCCAATGAGCTGGCTTATTTCCTTCACATTTGTTCCCTTTCTTAACAGCATCTTTACTCTCTCGTAATCAGAGATATATCTATCCACTGAGTCTAAGGAATGACCGGTTTGCCTTGCAATATCAGGAGGAGCGATTTTTTTCTCGTAAAGCTGGATGACAATTCCCTTATGAGTTGGGGATGAGCCTTGGTCAAGAATGTTTCCTTTAAGAGGTAAAACTTCACCTTTTTCCTTCTGGTATTCAGAAAGCTTTCTTTGGGTAGTGGTAAGACCTCGGTCCATTATGGTAGCAATCTCTGCTATAGATAAAATTCCTCCTTGTTTAAAGCTGGATTTGATCATACGTACCATTCTCTTTACCTCCTGGTAAATCCCTTCTTTTCTGGAATGACGCTTTGCTCTATTTTGAATATCCTCTGGGGTAAGGAAAGGAAGCTTTATAATAGAAGTTTTCTGGTCTTCTCCCTTTTTGCCATAACTTACCTTCTTCTCGGAAGTAGAGGTTGTAGTCCAAATAAGGGTTCCGGGAAAAGCAGAAGAAGGGAAAAACTGCTTGGCAAGATCCTCTATATCCTCTGCTATCATCTGAATAACTTTATGAGATCCCACAATCTTATACTCTGTCTCTAAAAGATGAATCACAGCCTGTTTAAAACCTCTTTTACCCATAGAAAGATAATGTGATCTTTCCTCTCTACTCATAGAATAACCCCTTTTTTTAAACGAACCTGAGGTACATAAGATGATAAGCTGCTTATATCCTCTATTCTCTCCTGATATTGAGGCAAATTGTATCTTTGATAAAGTGTAAGATACTCCTCAGTTAGATGAGAAGAGATTCCGAGAAGAAAAGCTATCTCTTCAGGTGCCACTCCCTTTCTTTTTAAATTGATTATTCTAGAAAAGGTAGTAAGATATCTTTTGATAGCAAAGGGAGAATGTTTTGTTTTGTGAGAGATCTGAGTATAAGTATATCTTTGAAGGTAAAGCTCAACAATTGCTACCTTATGGGATTTGCCTCGACCTATTCCCTTTACCCCTCCACGGGTATGAACAAGGTATCCTAACTTTCGAAGATGGGCAATATCACGCTTTATAGTGCGAACATCTACCTTTAAGATACGAGAGAGATCTTCTTGAGTGAGAATTCCACCTTGGTCCAGTGCTTCTTCTATCAATCTAAGGATACGTACTTCTCGAAGATAATTTCTACCATATTTTGAAAGAACATCAAGATCTTCTCCCCCAGCATCTAAGGTTAAGATTACCTCTACTTTTTTAAGCTGGCTTAGAGGTCTTCCTGAAGGTTCATCTTTAGCGAGGACAACCTCTTTTATCTGGCCAGGATGAATATTTTCTGAACGAGATATTCCTTCTAAGTTAAATATGGTTTTAGCTGATTCTAATATACCCTTTGCTTCCTTTGGAGAAAGCTCAAAGCCGTTTTCAAGCTCATGCAGGAATATATGTTCCTGGCTTTTTACCGAAAGACGAGCAATAAGACCATCTTGTGACATTTATCTGCCTCCTCAACTTTCATTATTTCCAGTATAGCTCAAAAGCTATAACTGGCAAGCATTTCCTGAGGTATGGGGACATATGTCACTATTTTATATGATTTAACCAGTACCTCGTCGGTTACATTTACTATTGGGACATTTGTCCCCATAGTTAAGATCATTGATATTTCTATGTTTAAAGAGAC
>JAYEHT010000080.1:0-3514 GCA_034659655.1 Candidatus Aerophobota bacterium
ATATCAGCACACCTTATTAAGGTCTCTGCATCTTCTGTATGTTCGGGATAAACAGCAATTCCAATGCTGGTGGTGATGTTAAATTCGCGCTCATTAACTATAAAAGGTTTTTGAAAGGTCCTCAAAACCTTTTGAGCAATCTTAGCCGCATCCTCTACCTGAGTAATATTGGGCAAAAGCAATAAAAACTCATCTCCTCCCATACGGGTAATAGTATCAGTTTTGCGCAAAATATCTTTTAGCCGGCTGCCAACAGCTTGCAGAAGTCCATCTCCTACCTTGTGCCCCAATGAGTCATTGATTCTCTTGAACCAATCCAGATCAAGCATCATCACTACCACTTTTTTCCCTTCACGCTGGGCATGAGCCATCGCCATACTGAGACGGTCACTGAACAGGTTCCTGTTAGGAAGACCGGTTAGGGCATCGTGGGTAGCTATGTAGGTAAGTTTTTCTTCTGCCCTCTTGCGCCTGCTAATATCCCGAGATATACCCATGGTTCCAACTATCCTCCCTTTATCATCATACCAGGGCACCTTGGTGGCAGAGACCCAGTGCTTTGTTCCATCTGAATAGGTGATCTTCTCCACCTTATCAACAAGAGGTTTTTCAGATTCCATTACTCGATTATCGTCTGCAAAAGCTTCCCTGGCCACCTCCTTTGAGAAAAAATCGAAGTCAGCTTTCCCCACCATCTCATCAGGGGTGGTACCTGAATGTTCCGCTTTTGCTCTGTTCACTTTAACAAACCTATTCTTATTATCCTTAAAGTAGATAGAGTCAGGAATATTATCCATAAGTGTTTTGAGTAGATTGTGTTCTTTTCGCAGTTTTTCCTGGGTCTGCTTTACTTGCAAATGTAGGTTAGCGTTGTTAATGGCATGGGAAGCGGCACGGGCAAAAAGTTTAATTATTCTCAATTCCTCTTTGGAAAAGTTTTTACGAGGACTGGTGATAAATATGCCTCCAATTACCCCACTTCCAACCTTTAGCGGCACCAGAATGTAATTCTTCGTTTTTCCAAGTTTCTGAAGAGCTAAACAGACTCTTTTACTAATCAAGGGATACACAATTTCCACCAAAGTCTTGGCAACCACTATTTTACCTTTCATTGCTGATCTTACAGCGGCGCTTAATTTAGAATTTGCCGGACATGAGAAATTTACCACTGAAAACCCCAATATTTTATTTATCTGAGGCAAAAGCCATTTTTTCGTGGAAAGGGCCTTAATTTCGAAACGTTTTTTCTCATCGTTCAGCTTGATAATGAAAGCAGTGGTATATCCCATGAAATAGACAATTCCATCGGTTATCTGTCCAAACACCTTTTTTAAATCCAAATTGCTGTGAACAGCTGTCGTAGCTTGCTGTAATGCTTGCAGCTGTTTATTCACCTTCTCCGTCTGTTTCCGTTGGGATTCCAATGCTTCCAATTCAGCAACTTGCTGACGCAATTCTACCAATTCATTTATAAGCTCATCTTTTCTCTTATACTCATCTTTCATCTTGCATGCCTTTAAAATAGGGAGTAACTTCGGCTAATTCCTTGAGATCTGACAGAGGCAACACTCAAGTGTGCCTGCCATTGGGGCAAGATTACGGGATTAGTTTAGCTAATAACAAAAATCCACTCTTTCCCAGAATGGGTCTTTTTACATGAAAGAGCTTCAGCGGCTATTCCCACCATACCTTTCAGGAAAGTTAAAACCTGAAGAGCAAATATAACAACCAGCCAAATTCCTCTTGCTGTAATTACTCCTCCACCACAATCATTTCCCCCAAAGTTGTAAACCCAAAACATCCGCACTACTTACTTTTCTCTTTGTGTTATCCTCCTTTATTTTTAGTGCTATTTTTTCATTCTTAACTTTCTCTCTCGTTTGAGGATTTACTCCTCTCCCTGCTTTCCTCTTCGCTCATACCATCTACGGATAACAAATTTTTTCCTCCCTTTTCCCAGCTTCTGATTATAACTGTCAACCGGGACCCGTCTCTCCATAATTTCTCTTAACACTTCTTTAAGTGGACGAATCCTGACCCCTCCTTGAAACTCCTCTCTGTGTTTGTCGTAGTCTATGCGGCTTTCAATTACGCACTCTATATCTTTGTAGCGAGATGAGTATAAATGAAGGATAATAGCAGTGTGCCCTATCCATTCAATGATGTCTAAAGGCTCTACTTTTTGGATAATCTCATCAATCTTTAAACCAGCTATCCGGACAGCATTGCCATAGCTCACTAAACTACTTGAGTTTCGGGGAGTGTACCCATTTGTA
The DNA here is from genome assembly GCA_034659655.1 of Candidatus Aerophobota bacterium. Taxonomy (GTDB): domain Bacteria; phylum Aerophobota; class Aerophobia; order Aerophobales; family JAGGXI01; genus JAGGXI01. The sequence continues at coordinate 2,277 of JAYEHT010000080.1, forward strand.
GCGTAATAAAGGAGCCCAGAGGAATCCACTCCTTTCAACATCCACTTATCCTGAGTCTTTGCCGGAAGCGAAGAAGTCGGCTTATAAAAAGAGAGCATCTGAGGGATGCCATCTTTGTAGTTCCCACCCCACAGATAATTAGTTCCTTCGGCAAATAGAAGATTTCGGATAATAGCTAACTTTGCAGGCAGTTTCTTATGCCTCTCAGGAGGTTGCATTTTTACTATTTTTACAAACCTACCATCAATAAAATAGCCTTTGTTCGTCGGGTAGGAATAATCACTTGTTGTTACTTTGTATATTATTCTTCCTTTCTTTTCAATGATTCCTTCAATTTTAAACACTGTTTCAGGAAAGCAAATAAATTCTAATTCTTTAACCTGATTCTGTTCATCAACTCCTAAAGTGCTGCCATCTTTTCCCCCGAAAACACCAGGGAAATCCGGAGTACACAAAACGGGTGTAGGTAACATAGCAATAGCGTACTTACCTGATTGTTGTGCTGATAACCCGGGATTGAACTCACCAACTATAATAGAAGCGAAAATTACAACTAACACTTCTTTTAAGGGTATCAACTCCTTTGCCTCTTGTTTTTTTGGTTTTCCTCTTTTTTTCCCTCTCATCTTTTAATTTTTCTCTTGTGTATCACGTCTCCCGTCTCACCTCTCACCTCTTACATTCTTTGCCATCAGCTATGAGCTATGAGCTTCCTATCTGCTATGAGCTAAATTATCCTACTTTTGCTTGACAGCAAATGCAATCCAAGTATTATATAAACTGAGTTGTGTTATTTATTCATTTGAACTTTTTATTCTTAAATCCTTTTACTGAACAGAGCAAGGCGTGTCTTAGCAAGAGAATCAAATTTAGGAATTAACAAGTTTATTAAAATAACAGATGAGGAGGTGAAAGAAATGTCTATAACGGTGTCAAAAGAAAAGATTAAAACATTTGAGAAGCTAATGACTATCTCCCAAATTGCTCCAATTAAGGAAAGAATAAGATTCTTTGAGAAAAAATATGGATGGACATTCAAAGCGTTTGAGAAAAAAGTAAAGCAAGAAAAGGAAAATTTTGAAAAATGGGATGACTACATCGAATGGAAAGCCTATATTGAGAGCATGAGAAGCTTAGAGTCAAAATTAAGGAAAATAGAAGGTGCTAAAGACATTAGAATTACTTGATAAAAGCAAAGTCATCAAAAAATATGAAATTTTAGATTTTAAGCAAAGCGA
>JAYEHT010000081.1:0-3512 GCA_034659655.1 Candidatus Aerophobota bacterium
GAAAGGTTTAGCTTCTGCTTCTCTTTTTTTCTCCCTATATTTGTTTTCTATCTCATCTAAATACTCTGTAAACTGTTCATACCCAAAGCCAATAGCATATTCAGGGAATTCCTTCCAAACATAGCCATCTTTTTTATATTCTTTGGTTTTAACTTCTAAGTCTCTTCTCTCTTTTGTTGTAAGTTTTCTCCCTATCTTTTTAGCTTCCTCATCGGCAAGATCTTGAATATGAGGAATTTTATTAAAATTAGGGAAGATCCCCTTAGTTAAAAACAAAGGTAGAAGCTCATCGGATGTAGCCCTGTCAAATTTAACAATTGGGAATTCAGGATAAGCTGGTTTCAGCTTTTTTATTATCTCTTCGGCTTTTCTTTCCTCTTCTCTTAGCGTTTTTCCGATGACCTCTATTAGCTCTTCGGGAGCTCCTATCTCTTTTTTCCATTTGGTTAACTTTTGTTTGTCGTCCTCTATTTCATACCAATCATATAGCCATTTTTCAGCTTGCTTATAACTAATTTTTTTTCTTTTCCTTATCAACTTAATCCTTGCCTCATCCATAGCTGTTCCTATTATAAGGTCTCTCTTCAATTTTTGTTTTTCACCCTTGGGTAATTTTAAACGCTCAACTATTATGTAATGCCTCCTTTTTTTATTTATAGCTATTTTTTTCTCTCTGTTTTTTATCATTCTATCTTGCTTTTTAAATTTAATTTTTTAAAAAACGACTGATTCAATATCTCAATCTTCAGTATCCTGTGCTCCTCTTTTGCTATCTTAATTTTAATTCCATTTGTCCCCTTACCCTTGCCATTTATTTTTTTTGCTATATATATAAAAATAGCGTGTATAGGTTAGGGTAGCTTATACAAGCGTCAAAGGAGATGGCATATCATCATCTCCAGTTAGTACTACTATTACACTGGATTACATACCCTCGAGGGGGTCTTCCCTAGACTTCCTCTCGCAATTATTCTTGGGCCGGGGGGTTCTCCCGGCTCTTTTTTTTACATTTCCCCGATAGATATCATAGCAAAAAATAATAAAACGTCAAATCAAACCAGCTCCAGTTCTATGTTTTAAATTTTTGTCAAGTATAAATTCTCATTCTATTCTTTTTTAATTTCGTGTAATTAAGCCTTGCTGGGTATTTGGGAATTAATTTTATAAAAAGCTCTAAATTTCCTCCAGAATTCCCACTAGATGCCTGTCTAAAAAGCATTGTAAGTTTCTTTTCCGTATTTTTTGCAAAAGGTAGGTTACTCTACATAATGCAGATAAGTTAAATAATTCTATGGACAGTTTTGTAATTGAAAAAAATAATTTAGGTAGGCGATACTAATTCCTTGAGTTCGTAAATATTTAAAATTTCTGATTGTATTTGGTCCCAATTAAAATCTGTTAGGGAGCACCTTGGTCACTTCATTTTTTATCTTCTTATAGAACTTTTAATTTCCCTGTAAATTCTATTTCTCTTATTCCTTTATTTAAAAATCATCCAATCCCTCTTCTGCTGCCTTCCTTCTTTCCTCTTCTTTTCTATGACGTTTTTCCTCTTCCTTGCGACGAGCATCTTCTTCATTTTCATCCCGTATCTTCGTAGAACGTATTTGTAATGTAAATGGGATTCTCCATAAAATTACCGTTGCTATATTCCCAGACCATTCATATTCATATAAGGTTACAATTCCATTAGTCCAATTTATACTCTCTTTCCCATCGCCAAATTTGAGCTTAACTACGTCTTCCAAAGAATCCCTGTCTCTGCATTCATCAGCTTCAATCCGAACCTCCATAAATCTACTTTTATAAAATCCATAAATAATTTTTTTAAGTTTTGCTTCCCCTATTTGCATCTTATCATTTTCTTTTTTATACCAAAGCAAATCATCATTACCTTCGGTTTTTGCATAAAATATCATATCCTCCCCTAGTGGGTCTCCCCATTTTATCCCTCTAAATCCCTCTGGCTCGTTCTGGAATGTCCATGCTATGCTTGCCAGTGCAAACATAAATAGCAAACTTACCACTGAGACTAAAATAGTTTTCTTCATTTCTTTCTCCCATATAAAATTTTGTATTTCTGCCCTTTTATAATTTTTAGCTCCATCTCCTCTCTCTTTATTTAGTATAAAATTGTCTCATCCTCAAAAATCACCTAATCTTGCCCTTTTCCCCTCTAAAACCATCTTTATAAAACCAATGACCACTGATATAAGAACATTCAGCCCTATTCTGGGACTTATTGGATTTTTTAATATAACTGGCTCAGCTGCAACTCTGGCCACATCCTATCCTTGCCTCCCAATGAAAAAGGGGGCACATATCTCTTCCGGTAACCCGCTAGGAAATCCGGTCAAGACTGCCACCCCCTCACCACACCGAAGTGTGGCAATAGATGCAGTCTCTTCCTTACTAGCGGGTTAAAAGGCAAAAGCCTTCTTTAAAGAAAAGACAAAAGGTAGTTTATAAAGTTAAAGAGCTATTAAATTCCTTCACAAATCAAGATAATTCTATCGACTTACCCTTAATATAATTCCATAAAGTTCATATTTTGAGAGTTTAAAGCTGAAGATAATATTTTTTTATGTAGTGCTTTTATTCTACCACTTCTTTTGATTTCTTCCCTTATTTGAGACTTTTCTCGGGCGAAGCTACTACAGTTAATTTCTCTTGTTAAAGTAAGGGATTTTGCTGTTAGGCAAGTTAGTTTAAAAGAACCTTGCATATTATATATACATTCTAATAGTATTAATCAATGCATGGGGAACCTTGACCAGCTTTTTTGTCAGGAGTGAGATTTCACTCCTGATTTCTTTATTAGCCTCGCAATTTATAAGGGTCATTGGGTGCGTTATTTACATTGTAATTCACGCTATAATGTACATTACAATCAAATCCTTTTATGCGTTCTTCTGGTTTTCCCTTGCCTAACCTAAAAGTAATTCCAGAAGGAAAACCTATGTTAATTTCCTTAAATTCGAATTTTTTTCGCATCTATTTTCGCCTCCTCTCACTTCATCTTCTCCCTCAAACCCTTCCCCGGCACAAACTTAGGAACCTTCTTCGCCGGTATCTGTAATTCCTCCCCTGTTTGAGGATTCCTTCCCCTTCTCGCTTTTCTATTCATCACCTGAAAAGTGCCAAAGCCAACTAAAGTAACCTTCTCCCCCTTAGAAAGAGTATTTATGATAGTCCCCATCATCCCATCAATAACATTCCCAGCATCTTTTTTGGTTAGTCCTGCCTTACTACTTACCTTATCTATTAATTCTGCTTTGTTCATCGTATCCTCCTATTAATTTTTTCTATCCTTTTATCCACCCTAAAATTAGCTCATTCTTAAAAATAGGGCAATTTATTCTATTTTATTTCCAAAATGGGCTCGTAAGAGCCTCATACATATAAAGTGAGAGATGGAGACGATGTATTATACTCCCTCTTTTTCACTCTTAATCTTTCCGGAAGCTATCCAATCTTTTATCACTTCTCTTTTTTTGCTCTCTAAAACAGCC
>JAYEHT010000082.1:0-17786 GCA_034659655.1 Candidatus Aerophobota bacterium
TTTATCATCTTTAATATTTAACTCTATCTGACAGCCAACTCCACAATAAGGACAAGTAGTTTGCACTTTTCGGAACTCCCAGCTCCTGCCCTGAAAACGAGCCAACTTTTCAGTTAATGCACCGGTAGGGCAGGCTTGAACGCAAGCCCCACAGGAGACGCAGTCGGTCTGAGCCAATGGCTGATCTAATCCTGCAATGATAGAGGTCTTCCTGCCTCGATTGGTAAAATCAAGTACATTTTGAACAGTAACCTCAGCACAGGCACGGACACATCGCCCGCAAAGAATGCATTTATTGGGGTCTTTCAGAATTACCTCACTGGAACCCTCAATGGGTTCAACCGATTTATTAACCGGAAAGCGTACTTTATCAATACCCAACTCATAAGCTAAATCCTGGAGCTCACATTGACCATTATTCTCACATACTAAACAATTATGTTCATGCTCGGAGAGGATTAATTCTACAATTAATCGGCGCGCCTCATCTATCTCCTCATCAAAAGTTACAACCTCCATTCCCTCAGCTACTTCTGTTGTGCAAGAAGCTGTCATTCCCGGCCTACCTTTAATCTTCACCATACAGACCCGACAGGCTCCAGTAATACTTAAACCCTTCTGATAACATAGATGGGGGATTTTAATTCCATTAGCCAAAGCTGCTTCCATAATTGTAGAACCTTTTTCTGTCTTAATCGGTTTTCCATCAATAGTTAGATTTACCGTCTTCATTCCTTTCTCCTTTTTCCAAAGATGAATTTATCCCCTTAGATAAGCTTCTCTATCTAACAGAGTTTACCTAAATAAACGGGTTTTCAGGTTCACTATGCGTTAGATGATAAGCTAAGTTTCCCAGCTCCGTAGCTATATCTACCGTTTTAATATTTATATCTTCTGGAATACTTAAATATATTGGGGAAAAATTTAAAATTGCCTTAATACCTGTTTTTATTAATACATCTGCTATTTTTTGGGCTGCTGGGGCAGGAACAGCAATAATAGCTATCTTAATCTTTTCTTTTTTTATTATTTTTTCAATCTGCGAAGAATCCTTAACCTTTACTCCTTTATATATTTTCCCTATTTTCTTCGGGTCACTGTCAAAAGCAACTGAAATCTGAAAACCAAACTCCTCAAAACCTGGATAATTAAGGAGAGCTAAGCCAAGTCTTCCTACCCCAACCAGAGCTACCGACCGTTTCTTATCCAACCCTAAAGCAGATTTAATCTTATAAATAAGAGATTGGACATTATATCCTACTCCTCTTGTCCCAAAATCTCCAAAGTAAGAAAGGTCTTTTCTTACCTGAGCTGCAGAAACATAAATACCCTTGGCTAACTCATCCGAGGAAATTGTTTCCACTCCCTCTTCGGATAAATAATTCAGGCTGCGTAGATAAAGAGAGAGGCGCTTAACACTCTCTGTTGGAACTCGTATCTTTTTCATCCTTTCCTCTTTGCGATTGTAATCACTTTCACAACTATGATAAAAAATAAAAAATTTTGTCAATACCCTACAAATTTAAGGACTTGCTCCCCATAATACAGTAAGAATAATTCCACTAAGTAAGGGGATAGCAAGATTATCTACCTTAGGTATCATCTCAGCCCCTGTTGCTCCCAGGGCTCCCAAAAAGGAAGTCAATAAGGCATGAGGTTGTCCGAGAAATTTAAGTATTGGTAAACCTACCAGAAGACAAGCTACAAGATTAGCTAAACTTCCCTCAAGGGTTTTTCTGCCAATCCTTCTTCTTCCCCATTTTTCCCCCACTATTTTCGCTGGTGTATCTCCACAAATCAGAAATAGTATGGAAATGCAAGTAATTAATCTATTAAACATAAGCATAGTAAGCCAGCAACCTGCTACATAATAAGTTGAGCTTCCCAATTTCTTCTCTTCTTTAGAGTGCATAAGAACGCCGAATATCCTTTTGGCTATCCTATTGACTCCAGGATAGAGCTGTCGTAAGATATCCCCCAATAAGAAAAAAAGAGTCACTGCTCCAAATATTATCAAAGCTGACTCTTTGCCAATCCCGGTTAAACCGTAAAGGAGAATTATGGCTAACCCGCTAAAAATATGAAAAAATACCCTTGGCCATTCTGACCTCTTTTCCATCATTTTTTGCCTTCAAAAAACCTGTCTTCTATTTCAGGATTGATCTTTATATCTTTCCAGAATATCATGTCAGCAATCCTATTATTAATGTATCTTTCCAATTTTACAATTACCCTTAATTCTTTCTCAATATAGAATACATATTCTTTTTCTTTTATTTTAAATTTCGCTATATAGACCTCTCGCTCCTTCATTAATCCTTCTTTCACCTCGCATAGATCAACATCTTTACTTATTAGCTTCATTTGCCCAATAATATATCCCCAGCTTGATTCAAATAAAGTTTCACCTGTTATCCCTTTTAATAATCCACCACCTTGTAGAAGGCTTACTATTGGGAGAACAAATTTTCCCATGCCTATTTTTATTTGACCTTCTTTATCCACTATTACAACTACCCCTTTCCTGTAAGGACCTAATTGCTCACAGTAAATCATCCCTGGCTTCTTAAATATAAATTTCTGATTTTGATGCTTGGTTCCCTTGTTATAAACCTCGATGTGCATATTGCACTCGTAAGTCTGAATCCGAGAAAATCTCTCCTCCAGAAGCAAAATTAACTCATCTTTAGCTATGTTGTTAGCTGCACAGCCTCTGGTCAATAAAAGCGAAAGAAATAAAATCCCTGTCCATCTCATTAATTTTTTAAATCTTAAAATCATCGGTCTTTATCCAACAATCTATTTAGATGAATGTGGTTAAACCTAAATAATGGCATATGTCCCAATAGTAAATTACGAAATTTGTCCCTTTCATAATTTTTATGCTTTCTACGATTTACTTATATATCAATCCCAGTGATTGTCAATCAGCTTTTATGAGGCCTCTGAAAAACCTCCAGAGTCCTCTAACGCTTGGACTAACAACAGCCTATACAAAGAACAGAAGCTTTATTGCATTTCCCAAATTTTCATATATAATAAAAATTGCTGTCTGAAACGATGGGCAGAAGCAGATGCTGTTTCTGTAAGGAAACCAACTTTTCCTATTTCCATAAAATTATAAATTTGGCTCTAATAAAACAGAGGTAGAAGCAATGAAATTTCCGGCGATTTTATTTTTATTAGTTCTATTTTTTTTATCTATTCCTAATTATGGATATAGCGACCCCAATCATCCATTTATAGGAATACCTAAAGCCTATCTTTTAAGGGAAAAGACTTTTAACTTTTCTATTTTAGCCTCAGAAATAGGGCTTGGATATGGAATAACAAACAATCTTGACTTTTATCTCACTGCTTCCCCAAAAGAACTGACTCCAGCGATTAAATATCAATTTCTTAATGAGGGAAAAGACTTTTTTACTCTCTCTTCAGAACTAAACCTAAGTAATGAAGAAAGTTTTGATATAATTGCCAGCAAGTATATCGCTATGATAGGAGTTCATGCTGGCTTAGGATTTTTCAGGAAAAATGATAATAAGGGGTTTTTGCTTAATAACTTCATATACCATTATCTTTTAGGCTTTGATTTCCCCATTAATCAGCAAGCTTTTGGGGAGTTAAGTTTTACAAGGAAAGAAGGAAAAAGGGTAAAAACTGACTTTTATCTCGACTGGTACCCTCGCCCTGAATATGGGATCTCTGTAAGCTTTCAAAAAACTCTTAAGCTATCATTAAGTCTTCTTTTTTAAGAATATCTCGGGACTTTTCCCCTTCGTCGCTGTATATCCGCTTTGGATTGTTTCTGCTCGTCTTCTCGTTTCGGGAAAAATTTAAACTCGTCGCAGAGCTCCTCAAACAGTAAATTTTTCTTTTTCCTCAACTCGAAGACTCGTGAAGGTAGCTTCTATAAGGCTCCTTCGGGGAAAGTCCCTCGATACCCATATAAATCTTCTGGTTATTAATAATTTCTTGGTGTCATATAAAATGATTAATTTAACAAAAGAGGCAAAAAATATTTTAATTATCATTTTTTTACCCATAATAACAGTTATCTTTTTCTCTTATTCGGCTGAGGCAAAAGAGGTAAGAAAATTAACAGTATTATATACTAACGATCTGCATACTCATCTTTTGCCTTTCGATTTAAAAGAGTTAAAAAACAGGGGAGGAATAATTAGCTTAACCTCTCTTATCTCCAAAATTAAAGAAGAAAACGAGGAGATTCTTTTATTAGATGCAGGAGATTTTCTGCAGGACTATTTTGATATTCCAACCTCTTTACTAAAAGGAAAGCCAATGGTTGAATGGATGAATGAAATAGGATACGATGCTACAGTTTTAGGTAACCATGAATTCTACTATGGTCCTCAGGGTTTAGAAGATCGGTTAAAGGAGATAAATTTCCCCCTTCTTTCAGCAAATATTAGCGGCCTGAATAAGGTTAATCCTTATATTATCAGAGAAATTAACGGAGTAAAAGTAGGCATTGTAGGACTAACTACTCTTGATTACATCCCCTTCCAAAGGTTTTTGAATCTTAAATTCTCCAATCCTATTTCCACAGCTAAAAAATATGTTAAGTTGTTATCCTCTAAAGTAGATATCTTAATTTTTCTTAACCATTTAGGAGTTGGTGCAGATAAATATTTAGCAGGGGAGGTTCCTGGAATAGATATTATAATAGGAGGACATTCACATACAAAAATAGATAAGCCCATCAAGATTAAGGATACCTATATTGTGCAGGCTTTTAAATGGGGAGCTTACTTAGGAAAAATTGAGGTTGAAATAAAAAAAGATGGGAAGGGGAAATATTTTCTCTCCCAGCTCAAACATAATCTTATCCCGGTGTGTAATATAAAAAATGATGAGAGAAATAAGCTCCTGAGAGAAAATTATCAAAAAAAGATAAGTAAAAAAATGCCCTCGGTAGGAGGATTTGCAGCTTTTCTAATGATTGTAGCACTTGCTTTATTTGGAGGATAAAACCTGTTATGAAAAAGTTAAATAGTTTAAACCAATCGGATATAGAATTAGCAAAAATAGTGCTTAATAGCTTTAACTACTCCCTTGTTGTAGTAAAAGAAGGAAGGCTCCTTGGCAAAAAAAGAGAAAGAGGTATAAAACCTTTTCTAAAGGTAATAAATGAATTGGGAAAGAATATTGAAAATGCAACTGTTGGAGATAGAATTGTAGGCAGAGCAATAGCTCTTTTAAGCCTCTACGTTAAAATAAAAGAGATTTATACCCCTCTGGTGAGCCAAAAGGCTATTGAGGTATTAAAAAAAGAAAAGATAGGTATCCACGCTGATAAAATTGTTCCTTACATTAAAAATAGAGAAGGCACAGGAGTCTGTCCTTTCGAGAAACTACTTATCAGAGTGAATTCTCCCCAAAAAGCTTTTAAATTGGTAAAGGATAAACTGGGTGAATTATAAGGTCAAAACTTCTGCAAAAACTCTTTTAGAGAAGGCCTGCCAATCTCCTGAAGTTCATAACGAACCCGAGTCGCAGGCACCTTAAAATCAATTAATTTGGTTAAATCTATGGGAGTTCCAATAACTACTGCCTCACATCCGCTCTTATTAATGGTTGTCTCTAAATCCTTTAGTTGTTCCTTGCTGTATCCCATAGCCGGAAGAAGGTTTCCAATATACGGATACTTGGCGAAGGTTTCCGAAATGGAGCGCACCGTATAAGGTCTGGGGTCAAGGATTTCCCTGGCTCCGAATCTCTGAGCAGCTATGGTTCCCGCTCCATACCTCATCTCCCCATGAGTGAGTGTGGGGCCGTCTTCAATTACCAGAACCCTCTTTCCTTTAATAACAGAGGCATCATCAATAGATATGGGGGAGGCGGCTTCAATGATAGGAACATCAGGGTTCACCGTCAGAATATTTTTTCTAACCCTCTCTACATTCTCTGGCGCTGCTGTATCTACTTTGTTGATGATAACGACATCAGCGAATCGAAGGTTTACATTACCGGGATAATAGGTAAGTTCATTCCCAGCCCGGTGGGGGTCGGCAACAACAATGCTTAAATCAGGCTTATAAAAAGAAAAATCATTATTGCCACCATCCCAGACAATCACCTCAGCCTCTTTTTCTGCTTCTCTTAAAATTTTCTCGTAATCAACCCCGGCGTATACAACTGTGCCCCGGCTAATGTGAGGTTCGTATTCTTCCATCTCTTCTACGGTGCATTTGTATCTCTTCAGGTCCTCGTAAGTTTCGTACCTCTGGCATTCCTGCCCTGCAAGATCACCGTAGGGCATAGGATGGCGAATAACAACTACTCTCCTCCCCTTTTCCTTAAGTATTTCTATAACTCTGCGCGTAGTTTGACTCTTGCCGCATCCAGTTCGCACTGCAGTTATGGAGATTACCGGTTTTTTAGACTTTAGCATGGTTGTTTTTATTCCCATTAAACGGAAATCTGCTCCGTTAGCGTTAACCAGCGAGGCTTTTTCCATTACATACTGATGAGGAACATCGCTGTAAGCAAATATTATCTCCTCAACCTCTTTTTCTTTAATTAGTTGGGCTAATTTTTCTTCAGGCTCAACGGGTATCCCCTGCGGATAAAGACTTCCTGAAAGAGCTGGCGGATACCTTCTTTTCTCTATTCCCGGAATTTGCGTAGCCGTAAAGGCTACCACCTCGTAATTCTCATTGTTCCGAAAGTAAACATTGAAATTATGGAAATCTCTTCCCGCAGCTCCCATAATTACTACTTTAGTCCTCATAAAACTTGCTCCTTTCTGTTGGATATTATTTTTATACCTCGCCATTTATAGCTTCTTAAATTTCTTACTGTTTGTTACTCTCTAAATGTTTCAAAAATTATTTTTAATATAATCCGATAATATGGTAAGCCCAGTTTCAAGATTATCACTGTCACCCCCAAATCCTATTCTTAAGTGACCCGGCATATCAAAACATTCACCCGGAACCATAAGGAGCTTATTTTTATAAAAAATCTTTTTACATAACTCTTCTGATGTAAGTGGAATATTTTTTATCTTCGGAAAACATAATACTCCAGCCTTAGGCATAGTATATTCAAAAAAGTTCTCATGCTGCTTAAACCATTCTAAAAGTGTTTTAAAGTTTTTACGTACTGTCGCCAAATTTCGTTTCATAACCTTTTGTTGATTGATAAGGGCAAATGTGGCTAAAAAATCGCTCAACGGTGTGTTGCTGATAGATGTGTAATCTTTATATGCCCAGCATTTTTGGATTAAGTCTTCGGGTCCCACGATCCAGCCTAACCGCAAACCTGATAGTCCATAAGCCTTAGACATACTTCCAACACTGATTGCTCTTTTACTCAAACTCCTTCCGTAAGATGGAATGATTCCTTCCTTTAATTTCAATTCATGATATACCTCGTCACATAGTACATAAAAACCCTGTTCCTCAGCCCATCCCAAAATGGTTTTTAGCTGCGTTTCGCTGATAACTGCACCGGTAGGATTGTGAGGAATGTTTAACACAATCAATTTAGTGCTTTCATCAATAAGTTCTAAGAGTTCATCAATATCCGGCTCAAATCCATTTTCCGGCTTCATCTTCCAATATTTAATATTTGCCTCTCGGGCCTCTGCAGTGGAATAAAGAGCCTGATATGCTGGGAACTGGATAATTACTGTATCTCCTGGATTTACTAAAGAATTAGCAATAAGATAATCAGCCTCTATGGCACCAGTAGTAATAAGTACATTATTTAAGTCGGCGTTATCATAAAGTAATGCCACAACCTCTCTTAATTTTTTGCTCCCAGCGGTAGGATTGTAATCTAACTTAAGACTCAAGAGCTGTTTTTTCAAATCCTCAGAATCTCCAAGGTTCAGCAGTTCCTCTAACGAAAAAGGTTTAACATCAGTTTCTGCTATATTATAGTCCGCATCATTTTCATAAGTACTTAACCATCTTTCTGTTTTAAAAGTTTTTATATTCATATAGTTACTCCCTAAAAGATTTATAATTCTACCATTGTCCCTAAGTCTCTTTTTTTAGCAACTGTCAATGCAAGGTTTGCTGTTACCAAATCTTGCAGAGCTATACCAGTGCTATCAAATATAGTAACATCTTCTTCAGAAACTCTTCCCGCTACCTTTCCCAATATAACCTCTCCTATCTCAGCTACTATATCCTCCTTAGTAATAATACCTTTCTTAATAGGTATCTCTGTTTCCCCAACCTTAATAACCTGATTTATATCATCAGCAAATACTCTGGCAATAGAGAATATATTCTCATCAATTTCTTGCTTCCCCTCCATATCCGACCCTATACATGTAATATGCGTTCCTTTTTTTATCCACTCTTTTTTAATTATTGGTTTCCTGGAAGGAGTAGCCGTTACAATGACATCAGCTTCGCCAACTGCTTTCTTAATATCATCAGCGACTTTAAAAGTTATATCATATCTTTTAGCTAACATTTCATAATACTCTTTATCATCTTTATACTTTGATAAGAAATCTTTTTTTAACCTTACATTGATTTTGTTGCAAAAATCAATAGCTGTTTCATTGGAGATAGGGTCATACACTGCAATCTTCTTAATATTTTCCAGAGTTATCAGAGCTGCTGCAACCTGGAATAGTGCCTGACGCCCAGCACCAATCATCAAAAGGCTCTCTGAATCTCTTCTTGCAAGATATTTAGCCCCAGTTCCTCCTGCTGCTCCGGTACGCAAGCCTGTTATATGTTCAGCACTTAGAATGCCCAAAGGCACTCCCGTTTGACTGTCAAATACCATAACCGCACCTATAAGGGGTGGTAAATTTTTATTGGTATTCTCACCAAACCAGGATACAATTTTTAAACCGAATACATTTACATTGCCCTTAAGTTGCCCAGATTTTATATCCATATCAGCTTTACCGGGCTCAAAAACATGGATTATAATTGGAAATAAGGAAGCCTGATTGGAACTTTTAAGTATGTATGCCTGTTCTACTGCCTGTATTATACTTTTAATATCGAGTAACTCTTTCATCGTTTCTTCGTTTAAAACTCTAAAATTAATCATTTAGACACTCCTTAACCCTCTTCATCCACGGGAATCTTAAGTTCTTCTACCTGGTAAATCCCCTGCAGTGAAACTATGCTAATAAACCCTCCTATTTCAATAGATTGAATATATACATTCAACAATTTTTTATGTGGAAACCCTGGTTATTTCATTAAAGATATCATCATCAATATTTCCTCCACTTATAACAGCAACAATTTTTTTGTTTTTAAATTGAGTTCTATTTTCTGTCAGCGCAGCAGGTCCTACAGCTCCTGCTCCCTCAACAACCTGATTATCTTTTTCCCAGAGCAATCTTATTGCCCCTTTTATACTCTCTTCTTTTACTAAAATGACCTCATCCACATTCTTTTGAATTATTTTAAAAGTAATCGACCCCTCTTCAATTCCCCCTGAAAGACCATCAGCAATTGAATCTTCAATTCTCATCTTAACAATCTCTCCAGCTTTTAAAGATTCATACATTACTGGAGAAGCTTTTGACTGGACTCCGATAACCTTTATATCTCGATTTCTATCTTTAATTACAGTAGCAATACCAGAGATTAGGCTTCCTCCCCCTATGGGAACCAATACTGCCTCAACCTCTGGAAGCTCTTCCAGAATTTCCAATCCAATTGTCCCCTGACCGGCAATAACAAGTGGGTCATTATAAGAAGAGACGTAAGTTATCCCCTCTTTACGGGCTAAGTCTAATGCCTTTTGTTCAGCTTCATCCCACTCTTTTCCGTATATCATCAACTCAACATTATATTTTTTGATTTTATCTATTTTTTTCCTGGGAGTAGTTTCTGGAACAATAATTTTTGCTGATAAATTCAACTCTTTAGCTGCCATTGCCACAGCTAATCCATGATTTCCGGAAGAGGGAGTTATAACTCCTCTCTGTTTTTCTTTAGAGGTCAAATGGAGCATCTTATTAAAAGCTCCTCTAATCTTAAAGGCATTGCTTACTTGGGTGTTTTCCAATTTTAAGTCCACTTCCCCCTGGCAAAGTGAACTAAAAAATTGAGAATACTTTAAAGTTGTCTTCTTTATAAATGGTTTTATCGTCTTCCTGGCACTTTTTATCTTACTTATATCCACATCTTTGCGTTCCATAGTTTTATCCTTTCCCCTGAATTTCTTTTAATGTTTCATTAATAAGATCCAAGCCAACTAAAAGATAATCCTTTCCATCTCAAACTCTTCAAGTTTCATATAAAACTTCTCCTTTTCTCATCATTGCGAATTTGTTAACATCGTTGAGGACTATACTTTGCATTTTCCCCTCAACGCTACTCTTTCTCCCTCTTAAAATAATAAAGAGTTTAAAGTGAGAGGAGGCTAAAGCCTCCTCTCACTAGGTCTATAAACTTAATAATTTGTTGAATTCAAGATTAAAGTTAGTAGGCACCACGTGCCTCACCAGCCAATTTGCTTAACAGGTTCTTTCTTAAAGTGAGGGCCTTATCCAGAGCATTTAGAGCTAAACCTTCAGAATAGGTAGTCAAAAACTCCTCTGCTAAAGTCTTATCCTGATTATATAATTCAACAGCAGCTTTTTCAACAGTCGCCTGCAATGCAAACTCTTGGTTCTCAAAGGATTTCCAGATGGGCTGCACATCTTCTGCCATCTCCGAGAAATCTGTAAACACTACACTGGTTATTGTTCTGAAAGCCCAGTAAGCGGATTTGCTATCATATTCATCAGTTCCCAGTTGATACGCAAGAGGAACCTCTGCAATACCTGAATAATATGGAATATAGACACTGGTCCGAGGTGCAGACATACTTAGCCAGATTATTCCTCCTATTGGATTTGGCAGCCAGCCTCTTAGCTGAAGGACATGCGATTCCAATGTGTTTGAAATGCCGATACCTCTTTCCTCTTGACCGGCGGGGGTCTCTGTATCATACTTAGTCCTCTGGTAATGATATCTCATTAAAGACATAACACGCTCGGGTGTAATTTTCTCATCTGGGGTAAGGAATAAAGGATACCGTTTTGCTTCCGGGTCAAGCTCAGCAGAAGGAGTTAGAAAGTGTTGCCCTCCCCATACACGGCGGTAGTTGCGAACTGCCAGATCGGCTGCGGTTCCGTATGCCCTGGCAAAGTCAAATGGTTCACCACTCGCAGGGTTGTAAAGACTATGGGCTTCTGCGAATGTAATGAGGTCTGGAGAACCCATGAAGTTGGCTGTATCGGATAGGTTTACCTCGCCTATCCGCAGCGCATTTGCCTCTACCACGTAGCTGTTATCTGGAACTCTTACCGCTACCCAGTGGTGACCTCCACCCACCTCGAGCAACCAGACTTCATTCGGGTCACCTATTGCCATTCCAAATGTCTCACTGGAACCGTATTCCTTCACGAGGTCCCCCACCAGTTTTACGCCCTCTCTTGCTGTTTTTGCTCTTTGTAAAACCAGTGCTGTTATTATGTTTTCTCCTATACCTGTTTCTATTAAGGGGTCTACCTCTTTAGCCTTCTCGTTCTGACCGGCAGTTGTAGTACCACTCACACCTACCTGATACTCGTTAATTCCACCCTCATTGAACCTCCCTTGAGTAGGGTCCCAGTCCTGTGCCGAGACAAATTTATAGGTTACCCAGGGTTGTGGACAAACAAAACCTGTAGCGGACTTAATTACCTCTCCAGATTTATGGGTCTCTCCTGGCACGACGATCATATGTTTAGCCCAGTTGCCCGGGAAGTCCTCATTACGGGCAATCAATATAGAGCCATCTGTTGTAGCAGCTTTTCCAGCGATTAGCATGGTGCACCCATGATTATCCATACTGGCACTTGATAGAGCAGCTAATACACTGAGTAAAACTACGACAACAAACCCTACTGTTATAAAACGCCAGCTTAATCTTTTTCCCTTCATTTATAATACCTCCTTTTTCTGCTTCTGGGGATACAGGAGCAGTTGCTCCTGTATCCCTCCATCACTATCTGTTACTTGGTCATACACGAGGCCAGTTTCTTCGCATAGGTAGCAACATCCTTCTCTACAGTGAGGTAATGGCTGTATTGAGCATAACATTCTGTGATTTTCGTCAGGTCGCCGGCAAAGTATGCATTTACCAAATTGTCCCACGTATCTCCCTTTAATTTTTTCAATCCATCATTCAATCTCGGCAGTAACTTCTTGGGGTCACCCTTTTGAACATAGAATACTAACTTCCCTCCGGGAGGAACTATACTCCCAATTATCTTGATGGGATTAACTTTCGCAAATGCCTTTGCTGCTGGAGTATCGGCCATGAAAGCATCTATACGTCCATTGGCTAAGTCCATAATGCCCAAATCGTTAGTCTCGTATAACTCTATCTTTACATCAATTCCCTTTTTAACCAGCTCATCCTCAAGCCAGCCAGCCTGGGTTGTACCTCTCTGTGCTCCTACTTTATGGCCACGGCTGAGAGCAGTGACCATATTAAAGTCGGAATCCTCGTGAATTAAAATACTCTGGTCGATCTCCCAATAGATGTCTGAGTAATTGAGCACTTCTGCTCTCTCTGGTGTAATTTCTAATCCTGCAGCCAATATATCAACTTTACCCGCTTTCAATGCAGGAACCAGGGCATCAAATCCGATATCCTGTATCTCAATCTTATAACCTTCAGTGATGGCGACTGCTCGCATTACATCCATATCAAATCCTACCTTGTTGCCGTTACCATCGACCCACTCAAATGGCGGCCAATCGGCTGATGTAGCAACAATATACTCTTCACCCTGAGCATAAGAGAAGATACCTCCGCTCAGAGCTAAAACCAGAGCTACTGTGAGGACGGTAGTAATTAATCGAAAACTTCTTCTCATTTTTTTCACCTCTTCACTTTTTAGATTAAATCATCTAACCTCATTCACCTTTTAATAATTTCTTTCTACCACCCCCTTTCATTTTTTAGAAATCTTATATAAGTAGTTTAAACAGCCTGGGTCTGCAAACCAGGAATCCTTAACCGTCTCTCTAAAATATTGAGAATCTTGGAAAGAATGAGCACAATCACCAGGTAGATAAATGCAACAACTAAGAATACTTCAAAGGTTCTGAAGTTTTTAGCAGCAATAACCTTTGCCTGAGCCATTAATTCTGGCGCCTGGATCAGATAAGCCAATGAGGAGTACTTAACCAGATAGATCAGCTCATTCGACCAGGAAGGGATTACCAGTCGCAACATTTGGGGGATAATGATATGGCGAACAGCCTTGAATTTGCTCATCCCGATCGATCTTGCGGCAATCATTTGGCCACTCTTAACCGCCTGAATTGCTCCACGGAAATACTCTGCTTGATAGGCTCCGCTGTTTAATCCCATACCAATGATGGCAGCTAAAAGCGGTGAGAGCATAATCCCCACAGAAGGAAGTCCAAAGTAGAGAAGAAAAAGTTGTGTCAAAAGTGGAGTGCCCCGAATCAACTCCACATAGGCACTGGTTAACATATAAATAGGTCTATTCCCGTATACCCGCCCTAAAGCCAGCAGGATCCCCAGAATAAATCCTATGGAGATGGATATACCTGTTATTTCCAGGGTTACAACTGTTGCTCTGAGTAAAGCAGGCAGTATACTCCAGGCTAACTCGAAGAAGTTCATCTTCCTGATTCTCCGTAGAGTTCCGTTATCTTATGAAGGAATTCTCCAGTCCGCTTATGTGCTGGCCTGGTAAAGAGCTGCTGGGGTGGACCCTCCTCAACAATTACTCCGTGTTCCATAAAGATGATCTCGTTGGCTACAGAGCGAGCAAAGCCCATCTCATGGGAGACAACCAGCATTGTCATCCCCTCCCTGGCCAGATTAATCATCACCTCCAGTACTTCCCCAATCAGTTCCGGATCAAGTGCAGAGGTTGGCTCATCAAACAGGAGCAGTTTAGGATTCATTGCCAGAGCTCGAGCAATGGAGACTCGCTGTTGCTGTCCTCCTGAGAGCTCCGCAGGATAGGAAGATGCTTTATCTCCCAGACCAACACGCTGAAGTTCCTTTCTGGCAAGTTCTGTAGCTTTCTGTTTCTCTATCCCCTTAACTTTCGCCAGTCCGATACGCACATTATTCAGGGCCGTCAGATGTGCAAACAGGTTAAAGTCCTGAAAGACCATCCCTATGGAGGAGCGGATTTTGTTGATATCAACTTTGGGATCGGTTATTTCCACTCCATCGAGCCAAACCCGACCCTTATCTGGGGGAGTTAATTGATTAATACAGCGAAGAAGCGTGCTCTTTCCAGTTCCTGAGGGACCGATAATCACTTTCGTTTCCCCTCGTTTCACTTCAAAAGAGATTCCTTTAAGTACTTCCAGTCCTCCATATTTTTTATGGAGCTGTTCAGCTTTTAGTATTGTTTCTAACATTCTAAATCCTTTCTAATATTTTTCTCCGTCTCTTTTTGACTTCATACCCGGGCATTTTGTACTTTTCTTCCAGGAAACCGAGAAATTTATTGCCCGTATATACCAGGATAAAATAGATTATTGCACAAACAGAGTAAACTAATAGCGCATTCCCAAAAGTCCTGGCAACAATATATCTCCCCTGTCTCATTAGCTCAGTCACCCCTACAGCATAGGCAAGAGAGCTATCTTTTAAAACACCCGCATATTCATTTGTCCAGGGAGGAATTGAGAGCCTTAGGGCTTGGGGTAAAACAATATATCTTATCGCCTTTAATTTGCTCATCCCAACAGATCTTGCGGCCATCATCTGACCTCCCCCAACTGATTGGATTGCACCACGGAAGATCTGAGATTGGTAAGCAGTAGAACGGAGACCTATAGCAAGAATAGCTGCAGTGAAGGCAGAGAGCTCAATTCCAAAGAAAGCCGAACCGAAGAAGAACAGAAAGAGAAGAACCAGGGCAGGAATAGCACGAAAAACTTTTACGAATGGCGAGAGAATCGTAGTAGTGATAAGCCTGTTACCATAAACCTGCCCAAATGCTAAGGGGATACCCAGAATAAGACCGAGACCGAGAAATCCTGCCGTTAACTCAATCGTTATCAATGTCCCTCTAAGTAAAGATGGGAAACTCTGCCAGATAAGAATCAGTTTACTGATGGCCATTCTCTCTCCCTTGTGAATTTATTATATATTCTCTTCTCTTTCTGTCAACTTCCTGTTACAATACACTATTCTCATTTTAGCGGTTACATTTGATTGACAATCCTCTTAAAAAATGTTATCTTATTTACGCTACTGAAACTCCGTCTTTTCTTTATAGTTACATTAAAAAAGGAGGCTAAAAAATGGCTTGTATTGGATGGATAGGCACAGGAGTTATGGGAGAACCTATGGCAGGTCATCTTTTAAATGCAGGACATTCTTTAACTGTCTTTACTCGAACTAAAAACAGAGCAGATAGCTTGATAGAGAAGGGAGCGGTCTGGGCTGATTCACCAGCGGAAGCAGCCAAAGGCGCTGAATTTGTCTGCGTAATGGTGGGCTTCCCGAATGAGGTAAGTGAGGTAGTCCTGGGAGATAAGGGCGTTATTAATACTATTGAATCTGGCGCTATACTGATTGATTTTACCACCAGTAAACCGAGTTTAGCTATCAAGATTGCTGAAGCTCTCCACCCCAAAGGTGTTTTCTGTCTGGATGCTCCTGTTTCAGGGGGTGATGTGGGAGCATGCAATGCTGCTCTTTCTATTATGATTGGGGGAGATAAAGATGCATTCAATCGAGCAAAACCCCTGCTGGAAAAGTTAGGAAAAACTGTAATTTTTCAGGGTAAACCCGGCTCCGGTCAGCATACAAAAATGTGCAATCAGATTCAAATTGCCGGGACAATGATTGGGATGGTAGAAGCGCTCATTTACGGAGCAAAGGCTGGCCTTGACCTTAAAACAATGCTTAGCTCTATCAGTGGGGGAGCTGCTGGCTGCTGGTCTCTGGATAATCTGGCACCAAGGATTCTAAAAGGAGACCTGGAACCGGGTTTTTTTGTGGACCATTTTGTTAAAGATATGGGAATCGCATTAGAGGAAGCTGAAAAGATGAAAATTTTTCTTCCGGGACTATCTCTTGTCCATCAACTTTATGTATCTGTGCAGGCTCTTGGGGCAGGACGCAAAGGAACCCAGGCTCTCTATTTAGCTCTTCAAAGGATGGCGGGGATAGATGAATAGAAAGGCGTAGATGAGTAGATGGGTAAATGAGTAAGTAATAGGTAAGTCTTTCTCAAAAAGGTGATACTCTATTAAATAATATTTAACATAGTTTAATAGTTTTAGGAAAGATATTACGGCGGTTGGTTGACAGTTGCAAGGAAAGTTGTAGGTTAAAGTTGATACTTGATTATTATAGGAAAGTATTAGTTCAGAGGTTTATACAGGTATCGAGGGACTTTCCCCGAAGGAGCCTTATAGAAGCTACCTTAACGAATCTCCGAGTTGAGGAAAAGGAGAAAGACTTGCTGTTTGAGGAGCAAAGCGACGAGTTCAAGCTTTCCCCGTAGCTAAGGAGATGAGCAGAAATAATTCAAAGCGGATATACTCTGGCGGTGAGGGAAAAGTCCCGAGAAATTCTTGATTCAGTGAAAAAAGTAGAAAATATAAACTTGGATTCGGCAAAACATTAAAGCTCTCTGTCTACATAAGAAAGGTATAGATGAATAAAATAGTGGAGATTCAAAAAATGGAGGAGCTAATTGAGCTCATCCACTTCATAGAGAATGTGTCTACGAAGATACACGGTCTGCAGAATGAGACCGAGATTTACAGGACTGTGATAGAGGAGTTCTCCAAGTCAAAGCATTATACTTCTGGTATCTTTTTGTTGACAGAGGATAGATCAAAGCTTGAGATTGTAGAAACATCAACAAGTGCCAGGAAGCTGAAGGAAGCAGAAAAATTTACTGGACTTCAGCTGAAAAAGTTTATGATTGACTTGAACAAGCAAAGCATCTACCATCAGGTTGCAAGGGAAGGAAAAACCATCCATACACGGGCTATTAACACAATGGAAGGGTTGTTTCCAAAACCATTACTCCATCCGATATCGAAGATTTTGGGCTACGAGAAAGAGGATACCATTTTGACACCTTTGTACAAGCGAGGAAATATTATAGGCACGTTCGCAATGAATAGTCCTGAACTGGCTGAATCTTTCATTCCCTCAGTAAAAACTCTTGGCCAGCATATTTCAATTGCGCTTGAATTGGCCGATGAACACACCAAGCACAAGAAGATGAAACAGAGATTGCAAGAGAGTGAGAGAAGGTGTAGGGCGATTACAGAGAATTCTTTTAGCGGTATCTATATTTTTCAAGATGGGAGATTTAAATTTGTGAACAGTGCATTTACACGTTTGTGCGGTTATACTAAAAAGGAATTGATGAGTATTGACTACCTCAATCTGATACATCCGGATCACAGAGATATGATGAAAAAAGCAACAGAGCAAGCATTGACAGGAGATATTTCTAATCTTCCCTCCGAGCCTGAATTTAAAGTTATACGAAAGAGTGGAGAAATTAGATGGGTAAGGCTAATGCTCGTTGTTATTAAATATTTCGGAAAGCCTGTCATTATTGGTAATGTAATAGACATCACCGCATCTAAAGAGGCAGAAGAATCGCTGCAAAGAGCTCACGATGAGCTGCAAGAAGTTAATGCTCAAAATGAGCAATTGCTTGCTTCAATCTCATCCATTCTCATCAGCTTAGATGAGGATGATAAGATTATCCAGTGGAACAAGGTAGCGGAGAAAACTTTTGGTATCCCGGCGAAAGATGTAGTTGGAAG
>JAYEHT010000083.1:0-3494 GCA_034659655.1 Candidatus Aerophobota bacterium
CCGAAGGAGCCTTATAGAAGCTACCTTAACGAATCTCCGAGTTGAGGAAAAGGAGAAAGACTTGCTGTTTGAGGAGCAAAGCGACGAGTTCAAGCTTTCCCCGTAGCTAAGGGGATGAGCAGAGTAATTCAAAGCGGATATACAGCGAGGGAGGGGAAAAGTCCCGAGTTTTTCTTGACAAAAAAGGCTCCTCTGTTAATATCCTCACAAAGAGGAATGTAAGTGGGTAAAAAAACATTGCATAAAGAAAAGGATATTCAGAGCTCCCTTCAAGAAATAAATAGTTTACCTGTAGTGAAAGGAGAATCCTTATTAATTCGCATAGAAGAAGGTATTTGTTAAGGAGGAAAACAGGGTGTTTATGGTTACAATGAAAGAGTTGTTAGAAGCAGGAGCGCACTTTGGCCATCAAAAGAGTGCCTGGAATCCGAAAATGGAGCCTTATATTTATCAGCGGAGAAACCGTATGCATATCATTGATTTGAGGAAAACTATAAGGATGATGGATGAGGCTTACCAGTTTGTAAGAGATTTAACCTCAGAAGAAGGGAAAATATTGTTTGTAGGGACAAAGCATCAGGCAAGGAGGGTCATTGGGGAACAGGCGAAAAGGTGTATATCTCCTTATGTTAATAATCGATGGATAGGGGGATTTTTAACGAATTTTTCCACCGTAAAGAAGAGAATAGAGAAGTTGGTGCAGTTAGAAAAGGAAGAAAAAGAGAAGCGGTGGGAAATATTGCCTAAAAAGGAAGAGATGAGCCTACGCAAGGAAATGGAAAAGCTTAGACGGAATTTTAACGGAGTGAGAGAAATGGATGGTCTTCCAGAGTCTATCTTCGTTACCGATTTAAGAGTGGAGGAAACAGCAATTAAAGAAGCAAGAAAACTGAATATTCCTATCGTGGGTATTGTTGATTCTAACTGTGATCCTACTCTGGTAGATCACCTTATCCCCGCTAACGATGATGCTATAAAAAGTATTGAATTAATTACAACTAAGATAGCCGATGCTGTTTTAGAGGGAAGAGAAATTTTTAATAAGAAGAAAGAACAGGCCGAAGAAGAAGGAGAAGATGAGGAGGCAATAGAAATGAGAGAGGAACTTGAGGTTGCAGCAAAAGAAGATAAAGAAGTGATTAAGGACAGAGAAGCAGAAAAGGAGATGGAGGAGTAGCTTGATGAATGTTTCATTGGAGAAAATAAAGAGGTTACGAGAAAAGACATTAGCAGGTGTTCTTGATTGTAAACAGGCTCTTGAGGAGACGGAGGGTGATTTTGAAAGAGCAAAAAGGGTACTGAGAGAGAAGGGAGCAAAAATTGCTGAGAAAAAGATTGGCAAGAAGACTACGCAAGGTACTATTGTTGCCTATATTCATCATAATGGAAGAGTAGGAGCAATAGCAGAGATTCATTGTCAATCAGATTTTGTAGCAAGAAATGCTGAATTTCAAAAATTCGCAAAAGATATAGCTATGCATATAACTGCTTTTAATCCTAAGTGGATTTCTCCTCAGGATATTCCAGAATCAGTGATAGAAGAGGAAAAATCTATTATTAAAGTTCAAGCGGAGAGAGAAGGCAAACCTCCCAAAATTATGAAAAAGATCGTGGGGGGACGAATTAAAGCTTTCTATAAAGAAGTGTGCTTGTTAGAACAACCCTTTTTTAAAGATGAGAAGATGACAGTAAAAGATTGTCTACAGCGGCTTGTAGCTAAAATAGGTGAAAATGTGAAGGTTTACCGTTTTGCAAGATATGAACTAAGGGAAGAGTCCAAGGATAATTAATGGGAAAATCGCAAATTGCGTGGAAGAGAATTCTTTTAAAAGTGGGAGGAGAAAATTTAGCTGATGAAAAAAAATATGGAATCTCTTTCTTCCGTGTTGATTTGATTGCAAGGGAAATAAGAGAAGTTAAAGAGTTGGGGGTAGAAGTAGGAATAATGGTGGGGGGAGGAAATCTTTTAAGAGGTGAGGTAGTCAGTAAAAAAGGTGTGGATAGAGCTACTGCTGATTATATGGGAATGTTGGCTACTATTATTAATGCTTTAGCCTTTCAGGATACTCTGGAAAAGATGGGAATAGTTACCAGAGTTCAAACTGCTATTGAGATGCAGGAGATTGCTGAACCTTATATTCGTAGAAGAGCTTTGCGTCATTTAGAGAGGGGAAGAGTGGTTATTTTTGCAGGAGGTACAGGAAATCCTTATTTTACTACTGATACAGCAGCTGCTCTTAGAGCTTTAGAAATAGGAGCTGAAGTAATTTTGAAGGCCACTAAAGTAGACGGAATTTATTCTTCCGATCCTCTGAATGATAAAAAGGCTAAAAAATTTGATGAGATAAGTTATGTTGAGGTAATTGAAAAGCAACTAAAAATAATGGATGCCACAGCTATTTCTTTGTGTATGGATAATCATCTACCCATAATTGTCTTTAATTTACAAAAGAGGGGAAATATTAAGAGGGTGATTTTGGGAGAAAAAGTAGGAACAATAGTGGATAATTAAATACTCATTGATGATACTTTCTCTTAAATCAGGGAGGAAGAAATGATAAAGAAAGTTTATCAAGAGAGCAAAGAGAGGATGGAGCAAGCGGTGCAGGCTTTAGCAAGAAGGTATGTTAAATTAAGGGGGGGTGAGGCTCGAGCAGAGTTGGTAGCAGATATAAAGGTGAATTGCTACGACTCAAAAATGAATATTACACAGTTAGCTAATATCTCTACCCCCGACCCTCATCTTATAGTGATAGAACCGTGGGATAAATCCCTCATTAAAAATATAGAAAAAGCTGTTTTAGTTTCCGACTTAGGTATAAATCCTACCGATGATGGGAATGTTATCCGGTTAAGTATTCCTCCTTTAAGTGAGGAGAGAAGAGAAAGAATAGCGAAGATTTTAAGAGAATGGGCAGAAGAATCTAAGGTTTCTGTTAGAAATTCACGCCGGGGAGCAAGGGAAGAATTGGAAAAATTAGAGAAAGAGAAGGAAATTTCCGAAGATGAGAGAAAAAGAATGGAGAAGGATGTTCAATCCCTCACTGATGAGTTCATAAGTAAAATAGATAAAATGCAGAATAGAAAGATTAAAGAGATTCGGAAGGTTTGAATATTTAATAGATTAGAAAGGTTAATCTATTACTAAAAGGGAGTAGGGGATAGTGAAGGGGAGTGCTTTAACTGAAGAGTGTAAGGACAGGATAGAACGCATAGGAAAGACCGGGATTCTTGTAGGGATACCCAGTTACAACAATGAGAGGACAATTGGCCATGTAGTAAGAGCGGTTCAATATGGCTTGGCTAAGTATTTTCCTAAGTTTAAAGCGATAATCATGAATTCCGATGGAGGGTCGACGGATAAAACAAAGGAGATAGTAAAAAAAACCAGTATTTATACCGATTTAGACACAATTCTTATTGATCATCCTATCCATCCAGCAGCAAGTTTTTCCACTCCGTATCATGGTATCCCGGGTAAAGGGAGCGCTTAC
>JAYEHT010000084.1:0-17690 GCA_034659655.1 Candidatus Aerophobota bacterium
GCGCTTGTGATCAACAGCTACCTTCATAAGCTCCAGATAAACTCTATCGGTATACTTTGTCTCCCATTTTTTACCCAGAGACTCCACCATTTGGCCGGCTTTAACCAACTTCTGTCGAGCTATAGGGGGTGGTAAGGTTTTAATCTCCTCCTTGAGCTTGGCAATCTTTTCGTTCTTCGCCATAAGTTCGGCCATCATAGCATCTTTATTCCAGAAAACCTTTACCCCTACCTCCATTCTGTTGTTTAGCTTCTTAATATAATCTTTCAATGTAGAGTAGTACTTTTGGAGTAATCCCTTAATCTTATCATCGCTGTCGGAGATAAGCCCGAAACGCGCTGGAAGGATGGTGTAGTCTTTCATTAGTGTCTCCAGCACTAGAGTATGGGCTTTTATATTCCTTCGGGTAGGGTCACACTCTTCAAAGGAAAGCGAGATATCGCTTACCGCTGCAGCTATATCCTTGTAATTTATAGTGTAAATCTCTTCCTTCTCAAGTCCCACAAGGTCAAATTTCCTCTCCTCATTTATAGGGATAACACAATAGATATATCTTTTCTCTTCTGCCACTATCTCTATCTCCCCCTTTATTCTTAAATGCCTTGCGGCTTGTATGCTCCTTCTTCCACTCTAAGCATCCTAATCATGAAGAAATCCTTAAAATCTTCCTTTCTAAGAGACCATCTATCACCACGGCAACACTCAGCTAATACATCATATGCTTCTTTGATAGCCTGGAACTTTGACTGAGAATCTAGACCAGAATTCTTATCCGGATGATATTCGCTTGCCAATCTTCTGTAGGAGTGCTTAACTTCATTTAGGGTTGCTTCCCCCGGTAACTTTAGTTTATTTCTTGCATTTTGTAGCGTATCCAGACTTATTTTCTTAACTTCTATAACGCTAAAACTGTAAGGGGGTAAGGGGCCAACACACCTGAAATTTACCCTTCCCCCATATTTGCTATCCAGCTCGCCTATCTCCGAGTCAAGCCTTTTTTCTCTATCCTTGCGGATTAATAAGGAAACATTGGCAATCATCTCATCGCCCATAACCTCATGAACGGAAAGGTCTTCAGCAAATTCACCCAATTTGCCCAGGATTTCCCTAGCACATTTTTTTCTTCCCTTATCTAAGGATGCAGCTACCATCATGCCTAATTTTATCCTATCTTGATCGGAAGGATTTTGCTTAATCGCTTCCTTAAACTTTTTAATCCCCGGTTCCTCAGCAATATCCTTGAAGATTTTGTGTTTATCCCATAAAGCCATTACATCAAGCTCTATTTTGCCCTGCATCTTTTTAAGTACGTCTGTAAACTTTGGATAGCCATGGAACATGATGGCTTTGATCTCTTCGTTACTTTCAGCTGTTGTTCCAAACTTGAATGGAATAATTGTATGGTGTTTCATCACCTGCTCAATGACAGACTGATGAGCAAGGAGATACTTCGCTACAACATCCTTAGTAAGAGATTTATAGTCTATAATTGGCGAATCACTAATTACTGCTGCAATGTCCTGGTAAGGGACTGTATACACTTCATTGCCTCGCTTACCCATTCCAATAGGCCCAAAGCTCTTTTCTTCACTCGTTCCAATTACACCGTATATATACCTGCCTTCCTCCATTATCTTTTCCTTTTTGCCTCATCAAAGCTTTAAGCTAAATATTTCATCCGGCTCTTAATAGCCTCTTTGAAGTATTTCATAGATATCTTAAATCTGGCATAATCTTTTTCTTTGCTTCTTTTCTTATCCACTGCTTTCCTCTTTATGAACTCCCTTATTGCTGCCATAGAGGCCTCTCTACAGATAGCCTCTATATCTGACCCTACTAAACTCTCTGTTTCTTTAGCTAAAATAGATGAGTTAACATCCTCAGCAAGAGGCTTTCCTTTAAGATGAACCTTGAATATTTGCTCACGGGTTTTTTCATCTGGAACTGGTAGGTACAAAATTAAATCAAATCTACCGGCTCGCAGGATGGCCGGGTCTATTAATTCTTTTCTATTAGTGGATGCCAGGACTACCACTCCTTTAAGTTCCTCAATTCCGTCCAGTTCAGTTAAAAATTGACTGATTACCCTTTCTGTTACCTGAGAGTCTCCGCTTATTCCCCGTTGAGGAACTAAGGAATCAATCTCGTCCAAAAATAAAATGGTAGGAGCAGCTTGCTTTGCCTTATGAAAAACCTCTCTGACTCCACGCTCCGATTCTCCAATATATTTTGACATTAACTCTGGTCCCTTGACAGGGATAAAGTTTACCTCACTTTCATTGGCTAAGGCCTTAGCTACCAAAGTTTTCCCTGTCCCCGGAGGTCCGGATAAAAGAATACCCTTTGCAGAATTAGCATGAGCATAATCAAATAAATCAGGATATTTTAAGGGCCATTCCACAGCCTCGGTTAGGATTTCTTTAATTTCATCCAGTCCCCCCACATCATCCCATCTTACATTGGGAACTTCAACAAAGACCTCCCTGATGGCCGAGGGCTCAACCTCTTTTAAGGCCTCCCTGAAGTTATTCGTAGTTACCTCTAATTCTAAAAGTATCTTGTAGGGAATCTCATCCAGCTCAAAGTCAATGTTGGACAGGATGCCTCGTAAGGCATTCATAGCCGCTTCTCGACACAAGGCCTCCAGGTCAGCTCCTACAAAACCATGGGTGATTTGCGATATCTTCTCTAAATCCACATCTTCAGCTAAGGGCATACCCCGGGTATGAATATGAAGAATTTCCAGGCGAGCCTTTTGGTCAGGGATACTTATTTCAATTTCTCTGTCAAATCTTCCCGGCCGACGAAGAGCCGGGTCAAGAACATTAGGAATATTTGTTGCTGCAATGACTATTATTTCTCCTCGGGACTCCAGACCATCCATCAAAGCTAAGAGTTGAGCTACCACCCTTTTCTCTACCTGCTTTTCCCCTCCCATCTCCTCACGCTTGGGAGCAATGGCATCAATCTCATCAATGAAAATTATAGCCGGAGCATTGGCTTTAGCCTCATCAAATACACCTCGGAGGCGAGCCTCACTTTCTCCGTAGAATTTTCCCATGATTTCCGGACCGGTTATATGGGTAAAATAGGCATCGGTCTCCTGAGCTACTGCTCGGGCAATTAAGGTCTTACCACATCCTGGGGGTCCGTGAAGTAAAACTCCCTTAGGGGGGTCAATACCCAATCTTTCAAAAACCTGGGGATACTTTAAGGGAAGTTCAATCATCTCCCTGACCCTTTGAATCTCCTTATCTAACCCTCCAATATCCTCATAGGATATCTTAAGTCCCTTTTCCTTTACTTCTCCCTCCCCTTTCATCTTGATGGTAGTACCCGTATGGATCAGAACCACCTGTTTGGGAATGGTGGAAACAACGGTAAAGTCAAAGCTTCGAGCGCCAAAAAGATTAGCCCTTATTCTATCCCCCTCCATTAGGGGCAGACCCTCTAAGAGAGTGCCAATATATCTAATATCGTTAGCCCCGTGTATAGACCTCATTAAGGTCAATGGAGATAGAACTATTTTATTGGCTAACTTATACTCAGTCTTCTGGATGGTTGCCTTTTCATCTAATCCAATGCGGGCATTTTCTCTTAATAAGCCATCCATCTGAATAATGCCCTTTCCTCTATCTTCAGGATAGGCAGGCATAATTTTAGCTACCGTTCTTCTCTTACCATAAACTTCTACAATGTCTCCCACCTCAACGCCCATTTTTTTAAAATCATCAGGGTCTATTCTAACTATTGCCCTACCTACATCCTTAGCCTTTGCCTCTGATACTTTTAAAGTTAACTTTTTATTTTGAGACATACCTCACTCACCGGGTCTATAAATTAAATAATCAACCTTAATGTCGCTGGCTAAGTATTTATCCACTTCATGCTCAGCGCCTATAAATAAAATTCCCGTCTCATCCTCATTTAAGGTTTTATTTATTCTATTTGCTATATACCGATCCCTTCTTATAAGTAGCTGTTGACTTCTCTGCTCGTATCTTTTTTTAATGGAGGGAGCACTTATATTTTTAATATAGTTGTACTCTTCTAAAAGCAGCTTTTGGCTTTCCGTCCCCTCCAGCTTGGCTCCCTTTTTAATTAATTCTAAGATTATCTTATAATTTATGCTTTCTCTTTTGGCTAATTTTTGCACTATATCTAATTCCTTGCCGCAGAGGGGTAGTCCATCCTGATATACTCTTACCTTTTCATAAGTCAGTTTTAAGCCTTTAATCTTACCCTTTATCCATTCCCACATTCCATTTATTACTCTAATGTGTTCTTGCCATTTTTCTTTCCCAAACTTTACTATGTACTCTTCTTTTAATGAAGAAGATACTGAGCCCATTTCAAGCTCAGTATGAATTATGGGAATATACACCAGTCTTCTCAATTTTATTTCCTTAAAACAGACTTAAATTTTTTCAAGTTTAATCTCCAATATCCCATTTTTGTAAGAGGATTCTATAGTCTCTTTCTTTACCTTGGCTGGAAGCAAAACCTCTTTAGCGTATTTTCTATCCTTATTTTCTGCAGATAACTTAAGAATATCTCCTTCTATGTCAATCTTAATATTCTCCTCAGAAATCCCAGGGAGTTCGGCAATTATTAAAATATGCTCCTTTTCATCAAAGACATCAACTACTGGCTCTCTAACCTCTTCTACTACAGGACCCTTTGGCGTTTTCTTAATATTACCAAAGGTTTCTATTAGGGGTTTCCCTCCCACCAGGGTTCTTACGCTAAAACCATAAACGCCTTTTGCCCCCTTAGGTAGTCCCTTAATTTCTCCAGCTTTCTTGATTTCCCCAGTTTCTTTGCTTAACTTGTCAGCCAGGTCAATCAGGTCACCAATTCCCTTAAATAATCCCCCAAATCTCATCTTTCCAATGCCAAAGTCAAATTCTATACCTTCTTTTCCTTCCTTTTTTGCCATTTTTTCTCACCTCTCTTCATTTGATTTCATTTTAAACTTAAATTGACAAAGTTATACGGTGGAGTTGGCCCAACATACTTAAACCTTATTCTTTCTCCATACTTATTATCTAACTCCCTCATCTGATTATCAAATTCCTTCTCCCGGGCTTTATCTATTAAGAAAGCGCTATTGATAAGCATTTCATCACCGGCTGTTTCATTATTACAAAAATCATAGGAAATTTTCTTCAAAGGAGCGATAATCTTCTCTGCTTCTTCTTTTTTTTTCTTCTTTAACGTCTCAGCTACCAATTCTCCTAACCTTATTTTTTTCTTATAGACTCCGGAAGAAGATTTACCAATCTTATCCCTTAGAGTTTTAATTTCTCTATTCTCCTGCACAATCTCCTGAAAGATTTTTTTCATCTCTTTATAGAAACCTTTTACACCTAATTCTATCCTGCCATCTAAATCTTTCAAAAGTCCTTTAAGTTCAGTATATCTTTTTCTTAAGAGACCTCGAACTTCCTCAGCGCTACTTGCTACAGTGCAAAATCTCATAGGAAGGACAGTATAATCCTTCATCACCTCTTCAATGACTTTCTCATGAACAATAAGATTTTCCTTGCTCACCTCATACTTTCCCATGGGGAAGTTACTAATGACTGCACTAAGACCCTTATAGCCAATAGTAGATACGATATCCCCTCTTCCGCCAATTCCTATGGGGCCAAAGTTTCTTCCCTCATTAGCGCCAATAATGCAGTAAATATACTTACCTTCCTCTATCATTTATAGTTCTCTTTAGTAAAATGAAAGAATTTCTAAAATAAATAAAGGTACACATCTTAATTTATTTTATCCCACATTAGGGGGAAAGTCAAAGGAATGAAGAAATCCGGGGATAGGGGAATCTTTTTCCTCGTATTTTGGCCTTTTCCCGGGCCACCAGCCTTCTAGCTATAGCTCCGATGGAAGCAGTATTCAAAGATTTTCTTGAACTTTTTTCTCTTCTTAATTTCTTTTGAAAATCTCTTATCCCTTTCTGCAGCCAATCTACCACTCCTTGATTCTCTGACTGTTTTTTCCCTTTAGTTTTATATTTTTCAGGTTTTATATCTACTATTTCTAAACCCGGCGTAGTCTCTTTTAACCTCTCTATTTCTACTTGAACTTTTTTTTCTTTTTTGTTCTTCCAGACTTCAGCTGCTTTTTCCAGGGCTATTACTCGAGGATCCTCTGTCTTCCTTCTTCCCGACATTCTCGCCTTCTCTCCAGCCATCTCTCTTTTAGCTGCTAAATGAACATTTTTTCCTTTCTTCGTCACTTTCTTATCTTTCATCTTGATAGTCCTGGAAATTTTTTAATAGCCCAGACTTACAGTCCTCCAGTTTTTACCAGAAGTTTTTCTTGCCTGAAAAGTTTTTTCCCCCCCAGATTTCTTTTCCTGCTTTCCAAGATCCTTTTTCAGTATTTCTATCTGTTGGGCAATTTCCTCGAGTCTTTTCTGGATTTGCATCTTTCTTTTCTCTAAATTGGATTCTTCTTTTTCCAGTTTTTCCTTTTCCTTGGTAAGCATAAAAAGGTCTAAATAAGCAGAGCCTTTAGGCCTGGGAGTAGCACGGAGGTTTCCTCCCCGGGCTGTCTTGACATCTCGAATACTACTACCCACATCGTTTATACTCTTCATAATTTACTCACCTCTTCCGTATATAATATCTCACTTTTATCTAGTGTTTTTTCTCTTAGAAATCATAATCTTTTTTTCCTTACTTGCTCCCACAATCCTAAATTCAAGTATTTGCCCTGACTTCACTCCCGCCGCTACACGAACATTGGCTGGAATTAAAACCTCACCTTTCTTATTTACCTTTGAAAATGCTCGCATTAAGGTCACTCAAAACACCTCCTTTTTCTACTTATTAACTACCGCCCCCAAATAAAGCTTTTCCTCATTACGGCTTTTACTTTTTAGCAGTACTTATTAATTAAATCCTTTACCAAATTCTTGACTTTAGCTTGATTAGTCTTGCTTCCCACTCTGGTAGTTTCAGATGCCAGAATATCCTGACAAATTTCTCTAAAAATCTTATTGTTAGTGCTTACAGAACCATCTTGAATCTTCAAGGTCTTGGCAATCATTATGCATCCCCGAATGGTTGGGGTAAATTCACATATCCCTGATTCTCGTAAATCCCTGACGATGCTTACGATTTTTTCGGCATTCCTCTTGGATAATCCCGATTTTGCTTTAGTTATAGCAATCTCAGTTTCTCTGTCAAAATGATCCAGGTCCATAGTAATCATCCTATCCCGTAGAGCATCCTGACTTCTGTGGACTCCGGCATATTCTTCAGGATTGCTGGTGAAAATAGCTGTAAAATTGGAATCAACCCTTAGATAGTTCTCCCCTTCTCGCGCGGCAGGTAGATCCATCATCTTCTCCTGTAAGACAGAAAGTAGGATATTATTAGCCTCCGGCCGAGATCTGGTAAATTCATCGTAAATCAAAGTAAAACCGTACTTACAAGCTACCGTTAAACGGTTATCCACCCATCTTCTTGTCATATCTTCCTCAGTTTTTAAAACTGACTGAATAAAGTTATCGATTACTTTTCTCACCCGGTAACCATACTCTCCTCCCACCAAATCGGAAGTAGTAAATTCCTCGTCCCCATGGATCATAACCACCGGTCGGTCAATTACACTGCCTATATGTAATGCCAGGGTTGTTTTCCCTGTCCCCGATACTCCCCTGAAATGAACGGGAAAACCAGCCTTAATATAGGCTAAAGCTCGACTTCTCAGACTCTTAATGTAGGGGGTCTCTACAAAATCTGGAAGGGGCCGAGGTTGTAATATAGTAGTTAACTCTTCTGTTGCCATATCATATCACCTCCATTTTTTCATTCCTTACCTGGAATAACGCCTTTACCTTTGCAGAGAAGGCAGGGAAGCTTACTCTCTGGTTCCTTTCCACTGCCATGGCAATGAGTACACTCTTTCACCGGTTCCTCAATAGTAACTACGCCTTTGCCCATGCATACATTGCAGGTAAGCCTGCTACCAGGATAAACCCCTGTTCCTTGACAAAAGGCGCACTTCCTTATCGGTTTTTTGACTATGACTTTGCCTTTACCTCCGCAGACCTGACACTTAGCTAAACTGGATAGAAGTTCAAAGGGGTCTATCCCCGTCCCTCCGCAAAAGGCGCACTTAATAGTTATCTTTTCCCCCAATTTCTTATTCATTAGATCACCTTCTTTTGTATATAACAGAGGTCAATTCTTTCCATTCCTCTCTTATTTTTTCTTGCTCCATCCTAGCCTCGCTCAGCATTTTCATAACATCTCTTTTAAGATTTTCTCTTTCTTGAACAAGATTTCTCAGTAATTCATCAACTTCATCTCTTCTTTTCCTTTGCCGATCCTGAATTTCCTTTATCATTACCTTAAAATCCCTTATCCTCAGGGATTTCCCTCTTGCTAATAGCTCCTTAAGTTGAGCATTTAGATCTTCCCTTTCTTTCCGGAAGTCTTTCAGTAGCTTCTTGGTCTCCCTTTCCTTTTGATAGGTTTGAATATCAGCTATGATTGTTTCAAAATCCTTTGTTCTCAGAGATTCCCCTCTTGTAAGAAATTCTCTTAAATTATTCTTTCTCTCATTCATTTCCTCCCGGAATCGTTTCAACCTCTTTTCAACTTCATCCTCTCTTTCTTTTTGCCGAATCCGAATGCCGGAAATCGCTGTCTCAAAATCTTTTCTTCTTAATGACTTATTTTTAGCAAGAAATTCCCTTACTTGAGTACTTAGCTTTTCCTGTTGCTTTTTAAGGTTCTCCACTAGCTGGACATTCTTTTTTCTTAATACTTCTACTTCTTTTACCCTATTCTCATATGCCTTAAGAATATCCTTTACAAGATTTTGCACCTCTTGAGTCATAGCTACTATTCCCTCACGCAGATTACTTAGCTACCAGCAAAGTAAACTTTTCTTCTCTAAACCCTCTTTGTCCCTCAGTTTCTTTATTGATATTACCTTATTCCTCTTTTGTTTAACTCATTAACCTCAAGCATCCGGCTGTCGGTAGAATTCTTAGCTAACAGGATAATATAAATTCTCCTCCTTTCTAATTTTATTCTCATCAATAAGTTCTTTAGTTACTGGTATAAGTCCTCTCCAGTCTCTTCCCAGTGCTTCTCCAATCTCAGCAAGCCTTATTCCCTCTGGATGTTCTCCGATCGCCATTAACACTTGTTCTCGTAAGTTTTCCTCTTCCTCGGGCTTTTCCTCCTTAACTTCTTCTTTTTCTGGAACCTCCTCCTTTACTGCCTCTGGCTTAATCTCTTTACCGACTCTTTTCTTCTCCATGGTGGACAATAATTTTTGCCATCGAGCGGCTGTTTCTTCCCTTTCTCTTCGAAAATCGTTCAGTATTTTACTAACTTCCTTTTCCCTTTCTGCCCGACGAGCCTGTATATCTGCTATCATCTTTCTGGAATCCTCTATCCTCACAGATTCACTTTCAGCAAGAAATTTATTTAACTGAGCTGCCATCTCTTTTTCCTCTTGCTGGAAGCGCTTTAACATTTCCCTAACCTCGTTTTCTCTTTCCTTTTGTCTGGTCTGAATCTCTTTGCTTAGTGCTTCAAAATCCCTTTTTCTCTCGGATTCTCCCTTAGCTAAAGCTTCTTTTAATTTATCACTCATTTCCTCCTGTTCCCTCTGAAAATTTTCTATCATCCCCTTAACTTCTCCTTCCCTCTCTTTCTGTCTATTTCGAATATCAGTAATCAGTCTG
Organism: Candidatus Aerophobota bacterium; assembly: GCA_034659655.1. Taxonomy (GTDB): domain Bacteria; phylum Aerophobota; class Aerophobia; order Aerophobales; family JAGGXI01; genus JAGGXI01. Next base: position 9,722 of record JAYEHT010000084.1, read on the forward strand.
CTAAAATCCTCTTTTCTTGTAGATTCACCCTCATCTAAAGACTTTCTCAACACTTCGCTCATTTTCTCGTGATCCTCACGAAAACCGCTTAGTGTCTCACGAGTTTCTGCAATTATATCACCAATGGTTGAGACTCTAACATCGTAAGATGCAATAATATCTTCTCCAAGTTTACGGATATCTTCAGCTCTTGCCATTTACCGTACCTCCTTTTCAAACTTTTATAACTACTACTTTTCTCTTTTCCTCTAACAAAGAAGAGCAGAATTTCTGCCAGGATATGCTCCTTGGCTAAATGGGATTTATCTAACGCCATCTGTAAAGGGGCATGCTAATATATAATCCTGCACCTTTACCACCTCAAGAGGATATCTCGACAAAATCATCGCTCAAGCTTGGTTAGCCCGACAGAATTTAAGCAGCTGCGCTCACGGTGAGACCAACTGCCTCCGCATACTTTAAGTATGTCTCAACAGAGGCAACCACTGCTCTGGTTTCGATAGTGAGCAATTCGATACCCACCAGGGAAACTCTTGCCCAGGCATCGATTACTACACCCTTGTCCAGGACTCTGTCAATAACTTCCACTACGCTTGAAGAAGCCATTGATTTTTCTACTGCCATTGTTTTCACCTCCCTTCACTCTTGGTTTTACTGTTACTTTTCGCTTCTTTTAATAATCTTTTCTCCAATTACATAGGAAACTATACCGCAATTTTCTTCTAATTGATCTTTTTCATATTTTACTTTTTCTAATCCTTTACCCCTTCTCTAATCCTGCTTTACTTGACTTCTTTAATTTGAGAAGTAGTGTTTTTAAGCCTCTATGATGAGATACCTAATGAGGCTTTCCTGACAGTCTGCCGAATTCGCTCTATACTAAATGGCTTATCGATAAAGTCATACGCTCCTATCCTCATAGCCTCTTTTCTTATCTCTTCAGTTCCATAAGCTGAGATCATAATTATCACTATCCCGGGCTTGACCTTTTTAATGGTTGATAAAACTTCCATTCCACTTATAACTGGTAGTTTTACATCCAGGATTACTAAGTCAGGCTCTTCTTTCTCTACTTTTGTTAGCGCTTCTTCACCGTTTACAGCAATTATTACTTTATAACCTGCATCTTGAAAGACACGGGAGAGAAGCCAACACATATCCCTCTCATCATCAACTACCAGTATCTTCATATTTTCTCACGATTTTCTTCTCCATAATACCGATCCCATTTTCACAGTCCTCTATATTTAAGTTTATAGGGCAATTTTTATGCCAACTTTCTTAAAAACATCTAATTTCTTTTTAATATTTTATCCATCAGCCTTTTACTTAATAAGTTATATTTTATCTGGTTGTGGAATTATGGATTTATTTCCTTATTTTATGGAATTGCTTACTTTAATTCATAAATCATATGAATATGGTTGTAAGGGTAAGCAATGGAAATAATTTGATGCGAGCGTTGACAGTTTTCTTTGCCCAAGTATAATTAACTTAAATCATTAAGGAGGCTATATTATGTTGAACAACTATACTGCTAAATATACAAAAATAAGCTCTGGTTATATGGGGCAGTTAGTGGAATGGCCAGAGGTAATAACTGAGGAAAGTACTTTAGAAGAATGCAGGGAAATGCTTAAAGATGCTTTATATGAGATGGTAAAAGCATATCGGCAGCAAGGCAAAGAAGTTCCCGTCGGGGGAGGCCTTTTGGAACAGTTATCCATCGAGATTTAGTAAATGTCGGTAAAACGGTCCAATCTAATCAGATATTTTAAGGAAAATGGATTTTATTTATTGTGCGAGGAAGGAAATAATGGTCTTGCCGGTGAGCTCAGTCTGCTCTCCATCTCCCTCTGGTTAGCACTGAACATTTTAGGAGAGGGGAAGTCCAGTAGTGACCATATCAAATCCGTGGCGTCTAAGTGGTTTTACAACTGTTGTATGGATATCTTCGTTGAGATAAAGTTTAACTTTACTTATATATATTTTCCAGGAGGATATTTTTTTATAAGTACTCAACAAACTCTTTTGGGTAACGGCTCATATCAATTTTTTCCTCGTCAGGCAATGGTCTAATACCCCATCTTTGCATTGCCAATGCTCCAAAAAGGACTTCAATGCGTTTTCCTTCCCTATCGTTTCCAATTTCGTCAAGCAGACAGGCATCCGTCCAGACAGGCTTTCCTTCTACCAAAGCTGTCATAATACATATCTGGTCGTAGTGATGCACTCTTCCACCAATACCAACCCGCTCAGGTTGTGTCAATTTCTTTTTAGGAAGAGAATTTGCTATATCAGCAATAATATAAGTATTTCTGGCTCCGGTATCAAAAAGCGTCCAGCAAGGATGACCATCAATAATAATATTTTTTCTCACTCGTCCCATAGTCCCTCCTTGTAAGGATTTTCTCATAAAATTCATATCTTGTCAAGTTTTTCAATATCAATTTCACGGGTGTACCCTATTGCATTTCGGAGGAGAACCGTAAGTACTTACAAAAAGATCGTATAACCTTTTTTCCTCCTCCTTCCATTTCTTTAAGAGTAGGATGTATCTGAACAGGCACTTATGTTTTTTTAAAAACTCTTTCATAGCGCCATTTTTGCTACCGGGTCTTAAATGGTCTTTTAACCTCTTTCTAATATTTTTCCCACTTCCAAGATAAATTACGGATGTGGAACCTATGGGATATTTTATCTCAGCGCTATTAAGGCGGAGTTCATAGGCTCCTGAGCTACAAGGGGCATTGTTATTCACTGATTCTACTTCAAGGGAATAAAAAAGAGAAAAATTTGCCGAAAGAGGGGGGTATTTATACCCATAGATTCTTCGAGACGAGGCAGGAATCCCCAACTCCTGCCGGCAAGTACCAATTGAATGTCTCGAAATATCAAGATGATATACCCTTCTTAAATTATCCCTTATCTGTCGATCGCTCGCAGGTCTCTTTATTTCACTGAACTCGAAATGCTGTGCTTCTTTATCAAGAAATTCTTTAATAAGCCTTTTATTTATCTCCTTCTGAGTTGGGAAAAGATGTCTTAATAGAATTTCGTCTCCAAGGGGGGTAATAATGGACTTGCCACTAATAATTCTCGATATCACACTATTATCAATGTAGTTCCCATTGGTGCTTGAACTGTTTAACCAGTTACTGAGTTGCACTTGACTCAACGGTATTAAATCAAGTGGATTGCCGGATCGCAAATAGCACTCCTGATGCTTAATCACTCCTTTTAGTATCTCATGAGTAATCTCATTTCTTGAGCTTATACGTCTCAATTTGTGAACCAACCTCCTTGCTTCCTCTGTTGTGGAGTACCGCTTCTGTGTTATGGAAGCATCAATCCCGCACTTATGCATAAGTGCGGGACAGTCCAAAAACTTTTTCGTATCCACCAGGTATCTAATGTTGAAACCCTCGTAAGTATATCTAATAGAAAAACCTCTGCCCGTTCTTGCTATTTCAGCAACTACCTTAGAGGATCCTTCTTTGGCCTTATCACTTATCCTGGTTCTGGAAAGCCTCTCAACTTTTATGGGTAATTTATCCAAGAGCAATGAATTTCTAACAGCTTCAATGAAGTTTTTGTATTTCCGTAAAGGAAGTTCCAAAAGATCTGCAAATATGATCCTTCCAATAAGTTTGGCTTGTTTTTTTTGTTGGTCATTCTCTGCCGATGAGCTCAGCCTGCTCTGTATCCCCCTCCGGTTAGCACTGAACATTTTAGGCTATGGGGATACGGGAAGTTTTATAGTAAATGTCGTTCCTTTACCTACCAGGCTATTCACCTCGATTGTGCCATGATGGTCATTTATAGTTCGCTGGGAAAGTGATAGCCCCAGCCCTATCCCCCTTTTCCTGGTAGTAAAGAAGGGGTTAAATATTTGTTTCTGATGATCTGGAGGGATACCTTCTCCACTATCCCTGAACTGAATGGAGATCAGATTTCTCTCCCAGTGAAAGTCAGTGCTAATCCTTAGCCACCCTCCCTCAGGCATAGCCTGGAGGGAGTTCATCATCAAATTTAAAAAGACTTCCCCTAAGCGCCTTTCATCGACCGTTATTTTGGGTAGCCTCCAACCATACTGTCTGATTATCCTCACTCTTTGCCTGGAAGCCTTGCCCCTTATCAACCGATATGTTTCATCCAGAAGTCTGTTAATATTTATGGGTTGGAGTTCAAGATGGGCTGGACGAACAAGATCTAACATTCTCTTGACAATGGTATCTATGGCTTCCACATTTTTATTAATCACTTTAGTAAACTCCCTTTTAGGATCGTGAGGGGCAAGTTTCTTATCCAGGTATTGGGCTGATGTTGCCATAATGGCTAAAGGATTTCTTACTTCATGAGCTATTCCTGATGCTAACTCTCCTATTGTAGCCATCTTTGCTGATTGGATTAACTCATCCTGCAGGTGCTTTATCTCTCTTATATCACGGGCTATACAAACAACCCCTATCAGTTTCCCTTCGCTATTCCTTATCACTGAGCCACTGAGACTAACCGGGATCTCCTCGCCCTTCTTTGTCTTATAGGTCATATTCTGATTCCTAACTGAGCCTTCTTTTAACAACTTCTCCAATCTTGTCCCCTTAAATAGTTCTTCTTCTTCTTCTTCTTCTTCTTCTTCTTCTTCAAGAATAGTAGCAACTGATTTGCCAATAAGCCCTTCTTCTTTATAACCCAAAAGTTCCTCAGTTGCGTGGTTAATTGCTTGTATTTTACCATCAGGATCAACTACAATCAAAGTGTCGGCCATAGATTTGATGATGTTGTCTGTGTAATCTTTAGTCTCTCTCAGCGCTTCCTCAGCACGCTTGAGCTCGGTGATGTCCCTGGCCCGCTCAATAGCTAACCCGGCGCGATTGGCAAAGGCCGTTAGGATTCCCATTTCTTCCTCAGTTAGTGATTCTTCGGTTTTCCGGGCAAATGATAATACCCCTATTACTTTCTCCTCAGCGATTAAGGGCACTGTCCCGATCAACTTTATGCCCAACATCTTTTGCACAGGTACAATTAGGGGCTTTCCTACCACTGGTCTACTGTAATCGTATAGGTCATGTGTAAACTGTGGTTCACCAGTTAATACGGTTTGTACTACTATATTCTCTCTGACAGTTAAGGGAACGCTAGCTGCTGTAAAGTCTAACCCTACCATTTTCGCTATATTTTTTACTGGTACGCTTGGGCCAAGCGTATAGTTGTCTAAACAATTTTTCTCTCTATTTACCAGTATCATAGCTGTAAGAGCATAACCCAATTTTTTCTCCAAAGAATCTAAGATAAGGGTCAGTGTTTCCCTTAAATCCATTGTGCCTGTCAAAATTGCGCTTATCTCTTGTAAAGCAGTCAGATTAGCAGTCCTTTCCTTTACCTTCTCTTCTAATTCCTCTCCGGCTTTTTCTAAATCGGCCATCAGCTTCTTAGTCTCGGTGATGTCCCTGAGCATGGCAATGATATTCTTGGGGTTGCCATCAGCATCCTTGATCATTGAGTAGGTAACACTTACGGAAATTCCCCTGCCATCCTTCGTGTGAATTACTGTTTCGACGGGCTCCGCGTGGCCTGTCTCTATCAACTTGCCCAGAAGCTTCATGAACTTCTCAATATCTTCTGCTTTAAGGGCCTCTCCAAGCTCATCAAAACTTTTCCCAATTCTTTCCTCTGGTCTCCAGCCAAACATTTTTGTGTATGCGGGATTAACGGAAACTATCACCCCCTTGGGGTCAAGAACTATAAGGGGGTCAGGCATAGCTTTGATAATTTCTGTTGTAGTCCTCGCCACTTCTGCCTCTACCCCCATCTGCTCTTTCTCTGCCTTTTTGAGCTTGGTGATGTCCCCAACTACTCCCATTTCTTCTTTCTCCTTAGCCATTTTTATTCCTCCCTGATACACAGATCGGTTTAAGAATCTATTAGTTTAAAATATCAAAAACTCAATACTCAACAAACTCTTTTAGGTAGTGGCTCATATCAATAAAGAATATCGAAGTTCATCAATTAAAGGCATATCTGGTGATTCTGGATTGGGATGTAATTTGCCATTTTTTGAATCAATCCAGAGGTCAAGTATTTCTAAAATAAACTGTCCCACCAGGACAGTTGTTCTTTTCGGCTCAACTATGGCAGTACACTGCTCTACTCTTCCGAGGATCTCTATCACAAGTCCACCAACAACATCTCTTTCAGCAACTCGCACATCAGCATAGCGAACCCTTGTTTTTCTAAGGGTTTTCAAATGCAGCTCTCTGGCTATTGCTGGAGTGAGAACAACTCCAGCAGTTGCTCCGTTATCAATTTGTGCTTCTACTTCAAGGGGCTCCATCTCCCCTTTCTCAATCTTCTCTTCATCAAAAATATTCCACATTTTTACCCTCTCTACTGTTTTACCCATTTTCTCATCTCCTTTTAAGATCAGATTTTAGTCGCTACCATCTCTCATTTCAACTTGTTCCCCTTTATACCAGGTGAGGTTCAACCTATCACAAATGTACCTTGGCGCTACAGAAATATCTGCACCACTATCTACTATGAAACGATACCATTTTTCTTCGATGCCTCTAATTTCTACCTCCAGAATAGGGCGATAGATAACCACCACAGAGGGATCTTCAATAAATTCAATAATCACTTTTCCAACTTTCATTGCATCAAGTCTTTGTTCAAGTTCTTCTAAATTCTTGGCACTCGCAACCACATGTTTATCCTTGATTGCGATATATTTGCCCCCGTATTTCTTAAAATCTTTATGAGTCCAACCATTTCTCCATTTTTTATCCTCTTCTTTAGCCATTTTTAACCTCCATTATTCACGAATTCACATAAAATAAAAAACTCAGTACTCAACAAACTCTTTTGGATAATGGGAGACGTCCTTAACTACTCCAACTTTTTCTTTCTCTTTAGCCATTTTTTCTCCTCTTCATGGATCTTGTATTTCTAAGAAGCCTTGCTTAGGATCAAATTTTACAGCAAAATGCTTTAGAAAACTTTACCTATCAATCCAACTCTTATCAAATGATAGAAGATTCTTTATTAAATGAAATCTTCATTATGTACCTTACCACTAGAATGCAGCAGCGTAGCCCTTCTCGAGAGGTGGACCTGCATAGGCTACATATATTTTTTTATCCTTTTTTGGGGCACTTTTTTCCATAACTTGTCATGGTCTTTCTCGTGTAAGAGCAATTTTCCTTCTACAAGTTCTCCTTCTTGCTCTTTAGTAACCTCGATTGCCAGTCACTCACCTTCGTATTTTTTCTTTAAATCTTTAATCTTTATATCTCTTTCTCCTTCACCTGCTGTTCTTTTTTCTCTTTTTCATTTTTGATTTCATTTGACTCCTCAACGTATTACACATTCTCCCATAAAATTATACTTTGTCAAGAATATTTCGAGACTTTTCCCTCAATACCCGTAAACTCAACAATTTAATAATTTCCTATTATTATCAAGATCGTTGAGGGGGACAATTTTATTAGACAAGTCGAAGAAGATAAACAGCAGACTGGGAAAGCATTCATTGATGTTTTGCATAAAAAAGTATTTCTTCCTAAATCCTATATCAACTACTTTGTCTTAGCTGGATGGAATCTTAGAGAAGAACAGCTCTATATTTATTTTGGGAAAGAACAAAATCCTACAATGATTAAAAAATTAAATTTAAGGTCAATCAAAGGTCAAAGGAAAAATCACAGAGATTATTTAAGAAATAACTGCTCATTTTCATTTTGCATTCAACCATTAGGATTTAGAATTTAGGGAGGTCTAAGCTTTATAGAAACTAATCTACTACTTACATTCACTCTTTTAGGAAAGCTAACCTATTACCCCAAAAGTTATCTTTCTCATGATAACTGAAGACCTTAGCGCTCTTTCTGCCCTATTATTAGTAGGCTCAATCTCTGGGTGATTAAGAAAGGTGAGCAGCTCATTCTCATGTTTGATGAGTCTTTTT
>JAYEHT010000085.1:0-3451 GCA_034659655.1 Candidatus Aerophobota bacterium
ATCATATACCAGCTATCAGGGCGGGCATGATTGAATAAATGTATTCTCCCTTTCTTATCAGCGAGGGGACTATTCGTCTGAACTAAAACTACCCCTGAGGAACCAATACTCACCATTACCCTTCCTTCTTTGATTATTCCACTGCCAACTGCACCACAAGCATTGTCCGCTCCTCCTGCTACTACGTGTATACCAGCTTTAAGATTTGTATCTTCAGCCACTCTCTTTTTAATCTTACCAGCTATTTCTATAGAGTTAAGTATCGGCGGTAAGATATCCGGCTCGATTTCCAGCTTTTTCAACAAACCACGAGACCATTTCTTCTTCTTAACATCAAACAAGAGGGTACCAGCAGCATCTGAAACCTCAGTAAACATCTCACCAGTTAATTTATAACGAATATAATCCTTTGGCAAAAGAACATATTTTACTCTTTCATAATTTTTAGGTTCATTTTCTTTCAACCACAATATCTTAGAAGCAGTAAAACCCTCTAAAGCAGGGTTAGATACATAATCAATTAACTTGCTTAATCCACCCGCTTTATCGTAAATCTCCTGGCACTGTTGGGAGGTCCGGGTATCACTCCATAAAATAGCTGGTCTGATAACTCTCATCCTATCATCAAGAAAGACCGAGCTGTGCATTTGTCCCGACAGGCTAATTCCTTTAATTTGTCCAACATCTGCATTATCTTCAGATGTAATGTCCCCTATTACAAGTTTTGTAGCTTCCCACCAATCCTGTGGGGATTGTTCCGCCCACCCAGAATGCGGAGTTGATAAAGGATATGAGCGAGTTTTAGTAGAAATTACCTCGCCGTTAACAGAAATTAATATTGCCTTAACCCCGGTTGTACCAATATCAAGACCTAACAGGTAACTCATATATAACTCCCTTTCTTACTTTAAATGCTTATCGGCTCTTATGCAAAATTCTATGGAATTTTTAAGCAGTTTAAGAGTTGCTGGTTTTGGCTTTATTCCTTGAGTTATGCTTCCTTCTGGATGAGGGCTAAAGATTACTACTTTTCCTTTACCAGAGGAAGCAGTAGCTATAGCCAGACTCCCATCCTTGTATCTGGCTGCTTCTTTTGCCTCTCCTTTTATCAGAATTTCGGGTCCATTCTGATAACGGATTGCTACTTCCCTTTTCAAACCCTCAGTAATGGGATGTTCTTTTAAATATATTTTTCTCATCCCAATTCCCTTCTTCCTGATATTTTTAATGTCAATGATTCCTAATCCTTGAGGCCTTCCTGGTATTTCTACTCTTTGGCTAGCAAGGTAAGCGCCAGCGCAAATCCCAATGTAGCCTCCTCCATCAGCCACAAATCTTCGAATCATCTCAAATCCTTTCTTACCCAAACTACTCACAGCCCTTTTTGTATAACCCCCAGGAATGATTAACACCAGATAGTTTTTTAAATTTCCCTTCTTAATATCATCTTCATTTACCTTACTATAAGGAATTTCTAATTCATTAAGGGCAAATTCAACATCTTCTGCGAGTTCTGCTCCAGAGCCGGTATAAAGACATACCTCACTCTTTTTAACCTTTTCAGAATATACTCCATATCCAATCATAATTGACAGACCCAAAATACCAATGAAAAGAATAAAAAACTTTATGTTTTTCTGCCTCATCATTAGCATATGCTTGGAAAGCTATGCATACTATAAAATTTAGATACTCAAAGTTTAAAATGACGATTTTCCTCATTCCCTAAATATTTCTCTAAATCGAAAGATGTCATTAATGCAAAATCAACTTTCCTCATGATTTCCTCGGGAACCGTAGTTAAATATTCACCAAGAACATCTTTGGGAATTGTAAGTATAGTTGCAGTTAGCACTCGAGAATTTTTCTTAGGTAAGATTCCCTCTGGAAGCAAAACATCAGTGGGATATTTTTTATCAGTAGGGATAGAAGTGATAGTTACCACAATTACAGTAGGAGCATACATATTACCAATATCGTTTTGAATAATAAGCACTGGATGTCTACCTATAGGAGGGTCTAAATTTACCCAATAAACATCACCTCTTCTAATAGTTTTCTTCAATTGCTATTTCCTTCAATAATCCGGGATTACTTTTTTTTGAGAAGACAAACTAGCCTGGGCGGTGTTTTTTAGAATATCTCCAAAAGCTTTATATCCCTCTATCATCTTTTTTTGTCTCTCTTCCTGGAAATACTTATGTAAGAGCCGGTTGATAAGTTCGCTTCGACTGATTTTGTTTTCTTTAGCCTTTGAATCTATCCATGCTAAAATATTAGTAGGTAACGTGAAAGTCCTTCTCTGCCTTTGTTTGGTTCTTATAGCCATCTTTTTCTTTCTCCTTTTATCTCTATTGTAATTACAAAATAGCATATATAATAGTAATATAAAAAAGTATAATTGCCAAGTTTGATATTTAATTAATACCTTTTTACTTTAAGCTTTTATCTATTGTTCCATCAGGTAAGACATAGTCAGGAGATACATATCCTTCCTTTTCAAATCTCTTCTTTCTAATACAATCTTTACCGCCATTCCAACAGTATTTTTCCACCCATTTTTTATCTAATTTCCCTTGATCATAAGCTCTCTTGATAGCGGATGTTTCATCATACCATCTACAAAAATTTTTTTTCATTTTTTCTCTACTATTTTCCCTTTAAAAAACTGTATGTTTTTCTGCCCTTTTTCGACAGCCTGAACAATCCTTTATTTGCTACCTTAGACAATATTTCATTCTCTTTCATATGATGGTCGCTGAAGGATAAAATTCCATCTGGTTTTAGTACTCTATGTAACTCTTTCATTACCCTATTTGGATTATTCAAGTCGTGAAATGTATCGTATAATAGAACTACATCCACACTATTGTCAGGTAATCCCGTTCTGCAATCGGAACAGATGGTTTTCACATTCGTCAGCCGCTTTTTTGAAGCGATATTTTGAACCATCCGAATTGCAAGCGGATGAATATCCAGGGCATAAATTTTTCCTGATTTTCCCACCAATTCTGCTGTAGCGGCTATATAACCTCCGGGTCCACATCCATAATCAAGTACATGAAAACCAGCTTTTATTCCTACTTCTTTTAAGATATTCTTGCGCGGTGAGAATATATCACGAAATTTGTAGCTGAAAGACATTAATTTGAAATGAAAATTGGGTTCTGGTTTATCCATTAAATCCTTCTTCCATCCCGAATTGTGCTTTAATACCCAAAATCGAAATCATCTTCCCCCCAATTCCCCAAATTCTTATATATTAAACCGCTTATATGCTTTTATTCAATAAATATAGGACGGCCTGAGAGGCTTTCCACTTAATTTTTTCTCTATTTCCAGAGAATATAAACTTCTGGCATATCTTTTTATCCTGCATGGAAATAGCAATATAAACCAGTCCTGCAGGTTTTTCAGGGGTAGCTCCTGTAGGTCCAGCGATACCTGTAAT
>JAYEHT010000086.1:0-3424 GCA_034659655.1 Candidatus Aerophobota bacterium
CCTCCCAGCTTCAGGCAGCCTGTTACCAGACTAACCCGTGGGATTTAGTGCTGAGCTGGTGGCTAACCTTTACTCAGGCCAGACTTTCACTGGCTAAAACTGATAAGCTTTACTCGGCGCACCCATTATTTTCTCTCCAGTACGCTAATAAACCTGTCTATTTCCTCGTAAGTATTGAAGTAATGAACGCAAACTCGAACACATACACCTGTATCAAAAGTCTTTAAAGCCAGGGGAGCGGCGAAATTACCAACTTCCAGGATTATAGAATTTCTTGACATTAGAGACCCTACTACTTCAGACTTCATATGCTCAATGTTGAAAGAGACAATACCACCCCTAAGGCGTGCATCTAAAGTACCATAAATCTCAATACCTTTGATTTTCTTGAGGTTTTCGATAAGGTAAGTCGTCAGATCCTCTACACGATTCCTAATTTCATTAATACCTCCAACTTCACGAATATAATCTATGGCGCTTCGCAGACCAACTATCACAGGATAGTCATACTCACCAGCCTCGAATCTTTCAGCGGTGTTGGCATAACAGTACTCTTTTTCTGAAAGCCAGGTTGTGGAATTCCATCCTATAAAACTCGGTTCAAGCTCATTAATTAATTTAGATCGACAATATAGAAAACCTAATCCTGCAGGTCCCCTGAGCCACTTTCTGCACGGTGCTACAAGAAAGTCACAATTCAGTCTACTCACATCGACTGGCACCTGTCCGATGGATTGCGAAGCATTTACTAAAAAAAGTATATTATGCTTTTTGCATATTTTTCCAACATCTTCTACTGGCTGCAAGGTACCGATTACATTGGAAAGGTGAATCAGCGAAATAAGTCTAGTTTTGTCAGTAATTAACTTTCTTATCTCATTAATTTCTACAATTCCCTTACCGTTGTTCTTCGCTACTTTAACTTTAACTCCCCTCGTCCTGGATAAGCGGAGCAAAGGAACAAAACCGGACGTTGTTTCAATAGAAGAGACAATAACTTCTTCTCCAGCCTTCCAGGGTATTCCGTTTATTATTATGTTTATAGCTTCGGATCCATTCTTGGTGAACGCTATTTCATCACCGGTTTTAGCCCCTATGAAATCGGCTAATTCTTGCTTGGTTTCCTTAACTATTTTTCGACATTCCTGATAAAATTGAGGTTCTATGGGACCTATTCTGCTCATCTTGTCTATAAACTGACATATAGATTCACTAACCTGTCTTGGAGATATAGATCCACCTCCATGATCCAAGTAGATATATCCCTCTTTTAAGGGTGTATCTTCATATACCTTTTTAATATTCATTATATATACCTTCCATTTTTTATACTAAAATGTTCCTTTAGCAGAAATAGTTTCTGAGGATCAGCACCACCAGACCTCTTTAAGCACTCGCAGTGCATTTCCCCCCAGGACTTTTTCTATTTCCTGATCCGTGTATCCATGCTTGACTAGCCATCTAACAATGTTCAGGAAGGACTCTGATGGATTCTCTAATCCCTTGACGTACTCAACTTCAACTTTCCCTTTTTCTTCAGTTTTGCCTTGTTCAAGTGCTAAAGACTTAGCGAGGATCTCCTGTAGAGCCACATGATCTCCAAAGAATATATCCGGACCAAATCCAACTTGATCTATACCTACAATTTCTACACAGTATTCAAAGTGTTCCATATATGACTCTATACTTTGCTCTGAATGTTTCCTGGTAGCTGTGGTTTTTGGGCAACCCATTATCCCTATAATCCCTCCATTCTCCGCGCAAGCTCTTAGAACCTTATCAGGTTTTAGGAATTTGATGTTCCAGAGCGCCCTTGCCCCGGTATGGTTCAGAAAGACCGGTTTCTTGCTTTCTTCTATTACATCAAGGGCCGTCTGGTCTCCAGTATGGGATATATCAATTGCCATTCCAAGTTTGTTCATCCTTCTCACAGCTTCACGCCCAAAATATGTCAGTCCTCCATCTCTATCTTCTTTCAATCCAGAGCCAAGCGCATTTGACTCACTATATACTATACCCATCATTCTGATACCTAAACCGTAAAGGATATCAATTCTATCTAACTCATTTTCAATCATCGTCGATGCTTCGAGATATGGTATAAGCGCAACCTTCCCCTCGTTGTGTGCCTTTATAATATCCGCGAGTCCCTCGGCTCTTATCACGAAATTTTGATGTGCAATATCGCATAGTTTCATTCCCAGGTCGTATACGACATCGCTCCACTTCCAACCCGCTTTAGAGGTTATAAAGCAGAAGCCATTCCACAGAGCGTCAAAAACAGCATCCAGGCCTGAGACGCTCAATCCTTCATAACCTATGAACTCTCTCCCTTGCCTGAGGTATTCAAATAACTCACTCATGTCTTCAGGGAATACCACCGGATGGTCATGTAATGAAATCACAATACATTCTTTAAGAAGTTCTTCGGCTCTTTTTTCTTCAGATTTTGACAAGGGAAGGAGGTATGGTTCAACTCTTTCAATTTCCTTTGCTAACTTAAACTCTTGGTAATCTTTTCCCTTCTCTAAATATTGATAAGATTTATATCCAGAATAACGCTTTCGTGTAGCCATCTTAAATCCCTCCTTGCCAATACACTCTATATAAGCTCTCGTTCAACTTTTGTCAAAATCTCATGTCCATCTTCTGTAATCAGAATCATATCCTCCACCCTTGCCGCTCCTATCCCGGGAAGATATATCCCGGGCTCCACGGTGAGAACCATCCCCGGAACAAGCTCTATTTTACTCCCTTTATCAAGGAGGGGCGCCTCGTGGTCTTCTAAGCCCAGTCCATGACCGGTCAAGTGTGGGAAATATCTGCCGAATCCGGCTTGGGTAATGAAGTTTCTGGCTACCTGGTCAACCTCTTCTCCTCTAACCCCGGGTCTCAACACCTCAATTGCTCGCTGTTGTGCCTCATATGCCACCTGAAAAATTTCTCTCGCCTGAGTGGAAATATCACCCAGGCTAAAGGTGCGGGTAAGATCAGAGCAATAGCCCTCAAAGACAGCACCCATATCAAACAGGATTAGCTCACCCTTTACCAGTTTCTTGCGGGAAGATATCCGCTGGGGAAGCCAGGCATTTTCCCCGGACATCATAAAAGGTTCAAAGGACTCCCCTTCTGCTCCTTCCTTCCCCATAATATATTTAGCATAAGCTGTCATTTCAAACTCTGCATCTCCTTCCCCTGCCTTTTTTATAACCTCTTCCATTGCCTTATCAGCGATCTGTGCAGCTTTACGAATGGCAGCAATTTCATCGGCGCATTTTACCGTCCGCATTTTCCCTGATATTTCAGTAACATCCACAAATTCTACCTCATCACCAAACAATTGACGCAAATACCTCATCTGACTGTAAGAAATAGTGGATAGCTCAACTCCTGCTCGGGAGACCTTAATTCCTGCTAATGGTTC
>JAYEHT010000087.1:0-3413 GCA_034659655.1 Candidatus Aerophobota bacterium
TCTTATCAGCCATCTTCGAAGTTTTTTGCTCACTATCCCCGGGATTTTCATTACGGGGTGTAATATAGTATATTTAGACCAATCTTTTGTTAAAAGAAGATGCTTCTCTTTAGCTATTTTAAATAGTCTTGTCCCTGGATAAGGAGTGCAAATGGTAAACTGAGCAAGAGCGGGATTTAATTTCTTTGCAAATTTAATTGTTTTCTTAATAGTCTCTTTTGTCTCCCCGGGAATTCCGATAATAAAAGTGCCCAAGATATTGATATTAGCTCTTTTTGCAATTTGAACGGCTTTTTCTGACTGAGATAAAGTAATTCCCTTCTGAATAACATTTAAGATTTTCTGTGAGCCTGATTCAATACCAAAATATAAGATATGGCATCCGGCGCTTCTCATCTTATAAGCAAGCCCCTGAGTGATGGTATTTACTCTGGAGGAAGCAGACCAGGAAATATGAAGACCCTTTTTAATGATTAAATCACATATCTTCTCCGCCCTCTTATTGTTCAAAGTGAAGGTATCATCAAGCACTTCTACCTCCTGAATATTATACTCATCTTTCAATATCTCCAGCTCTTTGATCACATTTTCCGGGCTTCTCGCTCTCCATCTTTTACCACACAACTGAGAAGAAGAACAAAAAATACAGGAAAAAGGGCAACCTCTGCTGGTTATTATATTGGCAAATTGCTTTTTACCTGCTCTGTATTTATCCATAGGTAAAAGAGAGTATGCAGGGAATGGTAACTCATCTAAATTCTCTATAAAGGGGCGATTTTCTGTCTCTACTATGTTCCTGTTATCTCTAAAGGTTATTCCCCGAATCTCTTCAAGGGGTAATCTCATCTCAAAACTATCTGCTATCTCCTTCATTGTCTCCTCACCCTCACCTCTAACTGCTATATCTATAGAAGAACACTCTTTCAGAGTCTCCTCAGATGTAAAACTCACATGAGGACCTCCTCCAACTACTTTAATCCTGGAGTTATATTCTTTAACTAATTCAGCTACTTTATAAGCATCGTAAATAGTGGAAGTAGTGGAAGTTATCCCTACAATATCCGGATTAAAATCTCTTATCTCTTTTCTTAAGTTTCCCCAATCATAATTTAATGTTGGAGCGTCTATAATTTTTACCTTGTGCCCTTTCTCACCTAAACTAGAAGCTAAATAAGCTAAACCCAAAGGCATACCTGGTATTCCTACAGTATCCTTTATAGCAAATTTAGAAGGAGGAAGAATAAACAGAGTTTTCATTTTTTAACACCTTTCCATTAGTATTATTAGAACCGCCGAATAGAGCAACATATTCTGCACCTTATCCATAAGAGCCGCCATAAAAAAGGTTTTCTTTACCTTTTTTTTTAAACATTTTTCTATAAGCTAAGTTTAAAGTTAAGATAGGACCGATATATTTCCATCTTCTCCCTCTGGTTAAACCTGTTAACCTTTTAAAAATGGAGGAAAGTCTATAAATTTTCTTATAAGCAAAGTCATACCCCTCTTTTAATTCCTGGGGAGTCATTAATTTTGGTTGGAAGACCGCATGGGCTAAATCGTAATTTGACCAGTCTCTATCTATAATCCTTCCCTCCTTTTCCAGTTTTTCACATAGTCTTGTCCCCGGCAGAGGGGTAAGAATAGTAAACTGGACAGCGTCTAATTTTACTTTCTCTATAAACTTAACTGTTTTCTGAAAAATATCTTTATCATCATGGTCAAAACCGAAAACAAAGGCTCCTTCAATGGATATCCCGAATTGGTGAATTTTTTTGATAGCCTTCCGGTAAAATTCTATTCTGTTTTGATGTTTATTAATTTCTTCAAGAGATTCTTCACAGATAGACTCAAAACCGATAAATAATCCTTTGCATCCACTCCTGGCTGCCAAATCCAAAAGCTCCTCGTTTTGAGCAATATTAACAGATGATTGCCCTCCCCATAATATGTTGCAGGGAATCAAAGCCTTAAATAACTGTTTAGCGTAAGATGGATTACCGGCAATATTATCATCAAGAAAGCCAAGAAAACGTGTTTCTAAAGACTTGCCTATCATTCCTTTAATTTCCTCTATTACCTTTTCTACAGGGCGAAAGCGATATTTCTTGCCAAAAAATTTAGAAACCGAACAGAAATGGCAATCAAAAGGGCAACCTCTGCTTATCTGTAAAAATCGGGAAAGAAGATACCCTTTACCCTTAAGAAGGTCCCTTCTGGGAAAAGGTATTGTAGAAGGGTCAGGTTTTCGAGAATTTTGATAAAATTTAGAAAGGCCTTCCTTACCTCTTCTTTTAAAATCCTCTATTAACTTTTCCCATACGCCTTCTGCTTCTCCTATTACTACAGCATCGGCATATTGGGCTGCTTCCCTGGGTAGAGCTGTGACATGCATTCCCCCTAATACTACAGGGATGCTTCTTTTTCTAAATTCATCTGCTATCTCGTATGCTCGAGGACTGGCAGCGGTCATTGTAGTTATTCCTACTAAATCTACCTTTTCATTAAAATCTATTCTTTCCATTCTCTCATCAATCAGTTTTACCTCTATACCTTCAGGAGTTAAAGCGGCAACAGCTAAAAGGCTGTGAGGAGGAAAACCGAAGAGTTTGTCTCGGTATCGCCTCTTCACACCTACTTCACTTTTCTTCCAGGTGGGAGAGATTAGTACAATCTTCATCTGTTAGTTTCCTTTTTTAAAGGGCAAGTGATAGATTGGATTTTCGAGCCTATTTTGAGATTGCTTCAGGACTTCATCCCTTTAATCCTGTTTTTTCTCTTTCACGTCTCACTTTTTACGTCTTACGTCTCACTGTTTTTTCCCTCTAATCCTCTAATCCTTTAATCCTCTGATGTATTCTTATTTTGAACCTTAAATTCTTCCTTATTTTTCCGTCGATGATTTTCTATCACTCTACTTAATTTCACTATAGGAGAATCATACTTTCCTTTACGCATCTTTTCAAACTCTGGTCGAGTAAAGTTATCTAGCTCCTTCGAATACTTATCAAGGTAATCGGCAATGTTACCATTAATAATAGTCTCTGCTCCTTTGTGAGTGGGATAAGCATTCCATTTTTTTACTGCTTCCCTCAGGTATTGAGGTTTATCAATTATAGCACAGGGTGTTAGCCAGTTGTCGTTGGTTAGCTGATGCTTCCTTATCTCCATAAAAAACGGACTGAGGATTGCTTCTTTCAATCCTTTTCCCTGTTTCCATAAATTAAAGATATTATCTGTAGCAAAATGGATAAAAACACAGGGTTCTATATCTCCATTGGAATTTATATGGAAGTATTTCCTTCCCCCCGCTATACATCCTCCTACCCAGGGCCCATCGTTCCAGAAATCCCCGATAAATACAGGCTTATGAGACCTCCATTCCCATATTTTCTGGCGAAGATGATTTCTCTGTT
>JAYEHT010000088.1:0-3399 GCA_034659655.1 Candidatus Aerophobota bacterium
TGATAAAAAGTAAGGAAATAATCATATTTTAACCTCTCTTTCTTAATATAATACTTTAAATTTGGGAGAAAATAGCAGAATAATAGCTATTTTTTTCTTTGTTTTAACTTCCGATAATATATATTATGTTAACCAAAATAGAAATTAAAGAAAAATAACGAATTTTGAAATGCTTATTCAATAAGCTTTAGAGAATAAAAATTTAACTATCATCTTAATTATATTATACTACTTTAACTTTGATAAAATAAAATTATATCTGATTTTAAATTTAACCTGAAGAATAAAAATTGGGTCTTTTTAGGCATTTAGAGAATTTGGTGGGAAATAAATGACTCAATTTTTAAATTGGAAGGAATAAATAGTTGAGGTAGAATTTGCTCAAAAAAACTTAACCCTCTTCTTTAATTTTATTTTTATGAATAAAAATTGCTATTATCATTTTTATCTTGTCATCTTTTTAATCTTTTGTATTAAATCTTTCCCCTCCCCTACCACCTTGACAGCTTTTAGTTTACTGAGCTGTCCGCTGATAATTTTTACCTGCGATTTTTTTACCTGCAGCCAACCAGATAAAAAATCTATAAGAGCTTCATTTGCTTTTCCCTCCACAGGAGAAGCAGTAAGTCTTATCTTCAATGCATCTTGATGCAAACCAGCAGCTTCATTTTTTGAAGCCTTAGGCTGCACCTTCACTTTAAAGATAACTCCATCTTCTGTTTCCCGCACTTGCATAAGTTTCTCTAAGATGTTTTTTGTTTGTATCTGGTAGCTGCAGGATTTAGACTGCGTTTTTCTTGATTTCTAATCCTTTCTTTTCGGTTTTTTTCTTTTTCCCTTTTAATCCTTTAATCCTCTAATCCTCTAATCCTCTAATCCTCTAATCCTCTAATCCTCTAATCCTGTATTTTCCCCTTTAATTCTGCTTTTATATAATATCCTCTTTTTTCATCCAGTCAACTCTCTTTATCCTCCAAAAAAGGGCAAATTAGCCCTGATTTAGCTCTTTAATTCCTTATTAATAGAAATTCTTTTCCTTATGCCTATTTATCGCTAAATTGAGCCTCTATTTAAGCCATTTTTATTTTTTTCTCCCCTACCCTATTTTCATCTCCTTGTTCTTCTTAATTCTTAATTCTTAGTTCTCAATTCTGAATTTTGCAACGGAGAGGAAAATTTCGAGATATACTTGACTTTATGTGACAGAATATGCTATTATATAAAAAACTGTTTGCAGGAATAACAAATGCTTAAGTTTGGGGTTCGTGAGGAAAAAGAAAAAGCTTTGGAAGAGGAAATGCAAAAGTTTAATATATACGAGGAGGATTTGATTGAAAAATTCATTCGCGCAAGTGGTCCAGGAGGCCAAAATGTTAATAAGGTAGCTACCTGTGTCTATCTCAAGCACTTGCCCACCGGCTTTGAGGTTAAAATGCAAAAAACTCGATCCCAGGCCATGAATCGTTTCCTGGCCAGGCGAGAGTTGTTGCGCAAGATTAAGAATCGTATATTGGGTAAACAGAGTGAGGAACAGAAACGCCGCGAGAAGATCCGGAGGGCAAAACAGAGACGCTCAAGACGAGCTAAGAAGAAAATTCTTCAACAAAAAAAGCTACAGGCTCGTAAAAAGGAACTTCGAGCAAAACCTGACCTGGAGGAGGAAATTTAAGAAAAATGGAGAAAAATCATGAAAATTAACCAGAATAGTAAAATCAAGGAAATAGAAGTTACAGAAGAAGGTGCTAAAGACGTGAGGAAGAAAGTTCTCGTTGGTTCTGATGATGGCTCAAAAAATATCATAATGAGGTATTTTACCATCCTACCCGAAGGGCATTCGCCGAAACATACTCATAACTATGAACATCTCGTCAAGATAGAAAGAGGTAAGGGTATTGTGATTGGCAAAGATGGCAGCAAAGCCGAAGTATCAGAGGGGCATAGTATCTTTGTGGAGGCAAACGAGCCCCATCAATTCCAAAATCCATTTAAGGAAAATTTTGAATTCATCTGTATAATCCCAAAAGTTTAGGGATCAGACCCTGACATGAAAGAATGAACGGTTCTGGATACCCCCACGGTCTATCCGATGGAGACATTCTCCTGGAGGCAAGAATCCTGGGAGTAGCTGATGTGGTTGAGGCTATAGCCTCTCACCGACCTTATCGACCAGCTCTCGGCATAGATAAAGCATTAGAGGAGATCTCTCAGAATAAAAGAGTCCTCTATGATTCTCAGGTGGTAGATGCATGCCTTAAGGTCTTTAGAAAGAAAAGATTTAAGTTTGAATAAATGAGATATCAAATCATTTGATAAGGAATACTGAAACATTTCAGATAAGCCCTATTTTAAGCTGTATTTTCATAAAATCCCACGAATCTTTATTGGTAGCTAACCGGAAGGTCTTACCCACCATTCAAAAAAGGTGGAAAACCAAACCTAAACCCAAAACCAAACTCTCTATTAAATCCGTACCTTCCGTACATTTATCTTATCTCCTTTTAATCTTTCCGATTTTTTATTTTTTCTTCTATTTCAGGACAATCCCGGTCAGAGGAGTAGCACAAATCACCAATAGAAAGAACAGACCTATCCCCATCACCTTCCTACCTTTAGTTAATGGTATGGTATCCTCTACTGGCCCGGGATGACCCACCATCCCGAAGAACAACATCAGCACAGCCATTAACCAGTAACCCAGTATTGCGGTTACCCCCACTCCTATCAGCGAAACTACTTTATGAACAGAGGGCCTAAAAGAAGATCTACCCAGCTTTTTGTTGCCAAATAAAGCTCTGCTTATATGACCTCCATCCAGCATTCCCACTGGCATCAGATTCAGCATGGTTATAATCATTCCTACCCATCCTGCAAAAGCCAGGGGATGAAGTAACACCGTTTTCTCTGAAGGTAAGTTAACCAACCAGTCCTCTAACCATTGAAATAAAAAAGGCACAGGTAAACTTATTCCTCCCGCAAATTCATCAGGCACCGGAAAAGACCAGAGAAGTCCTAATATTGTAACTGGAATAGCCACCAAAATTCCTGCAATTGGCCCAGCCGCCCCCACATCAAAGAGGGAATTCCTATCTTCAAACCGGGTTTTCATTCGGATTACTGCCCCAAAAGTACCGATGAAAGTTGGAGCAGGAATAAAATAAGGGAAGCTGGCCTCTATTCCTCTTCTATTTGCCATTAGCTTATGGCCCATCTCATGACAGCCTATGATTCCTATAATTCCTATACAGAAAGCTATTGCTCCTTGCCAGGGACTGTCCAATACTCCCAACTTGACCAGAGAAAGGGACTGCATATAACCCGCCCCCAGAGTTGTGGCTAAGGTAGCCAGAAAAAGCACTAGATTTAATCGAGGTATTCTTAGGTTCGGTTTAAATCTTCTGA
>JAYEHT010000089.1:0-3386 GCA_034659655.1 Candidatus Aerophobota bacterium
CTCACTTGTTGGTCACTTACCATCCAGGCCTCCTTTCTTATTAGAGTCACCTGGATAGTATAGCCCCTTTTTCTAAAACGGGAATTTTAATTGTCGTTGACCGGGAATTTTAATTGTCGTTCATCAAAATAAAAGGTCTTATCCCCGAGATCAAACAATTATAACACATTTAGATAGGTTTTTTAGAGATAAATACCTACACGAAATAAAAACGGTTGATATAGAAAAATACAAACTCCACAGGCTGAAGCAAGTATCCAACTCAACTGTTAATAGAGAATTAGCCTGCCTGAAACATATTTTCAAAAAAGCTAATGAATGGGGAAAAACTGACCAGAATCCAAGTCAAAAAATAGGCCGCTTAAAAACAGCTTCGCCAAGAATAAGATATCTGGAAACTAAAGAGATAGAGGCTCTCTGCAATGCCTGTGCTCCATACCTAAAGCCTATAATATTAACTGCAGTTAATACAGGCATACGCAAAGGAAAGCTATTAAACCTTAAATGGAGTGACCTCGATTTTCACAATAGATTAATCTATCTTAGTGATACAAAAGGGGCTAAAAAGAGGGAAATTCCTATGAATGAGATTATGTACAAGACACTTCTCAGAATCAGGAAAAATCCTGATAGTCCTTATGTCTTTTGCCACAAAAATGGTAAGCCATACAAAGACTTGAGAGCTTCTCTTGATAAAGCTGCCAGGAAAGCAGGAATTGAAAGGTTCCGATTTCATGATTTAAGGCATACTTTCGCCTCCCACCTGGTTATGGCAGGAGTAGATCTAAAGACTGTCCAAGAACTTCTAGGACATAAAACAATTGAGATGACACTTCGCTATGCCCATCTTTCTCCTGGTCATAAGAGAGCAGCAGTAGAAGTTTTATGTAACCGGATGGACACCATATGAACACTAAAAATTATATTTTAGCAAGGGGTTTTACCTATTTTAAAAAGTTACGAAGTTTGCCAGAAAGCTCCACCCCTTGCGAGTGGAGATGAATGATGGAGTTTATAGGGATAAAACCTTCTAATCCTTTCCAGGATGTCTCACCTCTTGCGAAGGGGAATGTTACTCGGTATATTTAAATAAGTCAAAAAGTTTTTGTTTAAGATTATCTATTACTGGCTCAAATGGCGGCAACTCAGGAACCAATGGCCCTAACCACTGCTCCCAAGTTTTAGCAATATAATCTAATAAAGTTTTATTAAAGAATTCTTTTGGTCCGTCGAAGTCAATTTTCCGAACTTTACATTTTTTCAAAAAGAGACTTGGTAAAATTTCTATTCTCAGCTGTTCTGGATGATGATTTAAAATTCTCCAGAGATCATAATAATCTCTTGCTCGCGAGCGACTCCAACCACGTTCTTCAAGTTTTTGGAGGTGTTGTAATATAGCTCGCATTTTTTCAGCCATAATCTCTTCAAGCGAATATACAAAAACTTCCTGGGAGATTTTTTCTCCATAACCATGAATTATTTTTCTTTTTATGGGATTGATTTCTATTGGTTCATCTACAGTAATCTCAATCATTGCCCTGACTAGAAATTGACGATGCCAGGGAAATTTGCCTTTTATGGTAAAGGCTTCCTGATTACCGGGATGGGGTTCCTTTTCTGTATATCTTTCTACCTTTAATTCAAGAGGAGAGAAATTCTGAGCTAATTCAGTAGCTAACCCGCAAGACCGCTGTATTTCTTCTTCAAGTTCATCTTCCCTTGGGGTACTTCTTCTAGCAGTAAAATCAAGGTCTTCCGAAAACCTATGTTCGCCAAAGTAGCACTTCTTCAAAGCTGTTCCACCTTTGAAAACAAGTTCATTTTGTAATTTCCCATTAACTCCGATGCCTGCTAACACCCATGAAAGAATATAATCACGCTCGATTATTTCCCACAGTAACCCTGTATTTTTCCTTGCTTCTTCGAGTCTTCTCCTTAGTGGTTTCATCTAATCGTCTTCCCAAAAAGATTTTCCTGAATCATCCATCTTCTGTTGCAAGGTCCCTTTCTAGGGCCGGTAGAATCAAGAACGCGGTAACCTCTAATAGGAAAAGCTTCAAGCCTTTGTAATACTGAATCCTCTACCCCTAACTTTTCAAGTATCCAGCCTAATCTCTTAACAACAGCAGCGTCAAGTCGTGTAGAATAATCAACCATCTTATCCAGATTTAGCCTGGAAAATTGTGACTCAAATGCAGAATAAACTTCTGCCCAATCACCAAAATACTTAGGAGCAGCAAGTCCATCTATGAGTGTTCTCTCAGGATCCGTTATTGTCACCTTAGCCTCTCCAACCCAATAATCCTTAGTGCCAAAAAATCTTTCAGGCTTTATTCTGACAAACTTATAAAAAATGCCATTTATTTCTTGGCTGGAACTTCGTTGGTTCTTTTTTAGATTCTTAGCCAATCTTGATACACCAATTGCTTGGATAGTGGTAACATATACTCTTTGCGGCATTTGTTCTGTCATACCATGAAAATGCATAGCAGACCAGTGACTTATAGCAGCTGGACGAACCAAAGTCATAGCAATTTCAAATTCATGGATAGGCGTCATACCCGGAAAAGAAGAGGAAATAATATAAAGACCCTTCTTAAGCCGAACTATCCAACCTGTATTTGAAAGATGGTATAAAGATTCGACTACATAACTATCTCTAATTCCACAAAAAGAGGCAGCCTCTCGTGCATCTCGTATGGTAAATATACGCTTCCCATCTTCGGATAACTTTCTCACCAGCTCTACGCCTAATCGAGTATGCTTTTGATTATTTCTTGTATTCATTGGAATCTCTCCAATTATCAAAAGAAAATAGCTAAGACATTCATTTATTAAATATTATACTGCAATAATTGGAGAATGTCAAATTATTTTTATAAAATCTCTAAGCCCAGGGCGGTGTACTTCAGAGAAATTGAAAGTTCACCTAATTAAGATTTAGTAAGTATTTCAGAGGGAGTCAAAACAAAATTGACTTCCTTTTTCTTTTTTGGTATAATCCTATATGCATATATTATATAAAGAAATAGGATAGCTCATAATGGCAGACAGAAAAGCTCTTAGTGATATTCGTCAAGAGATAGTCGGGTTAAGAGAGGATCGAAAAAGATTAGAAGATTCACTTTTTAGACCCAAAAAGATGATTAGAGCCTCCTTAGTCCTTTTACCCAACTATTGCGGTAAAAAGAATTGTCGGTGCAAAAAGGGATTTCCTCACGGACCATATTCTTATCTTTCAGAAAGAAGAAAAGGAAGAACGAGAATGACCTATGTAAAAAAGAGCGATCTTTATGAGATAAAGGCTCAAGCCGAGGAATACGCTCGGTTTCAGCATAAATTAGCTCGCCTTACCAAGATAAACAAGAAGATAAGGTCCCTTTTGG
>JAYEHT010000090.1:0-3351 GCA_034659655.1 Candidatus Aerophobota bacterium
TTATAAAAAAGGAGAACTTACGCTTACTCCTTCCTTTTTTGCAAAGAGAATTTTATTTAATAAATATAATCTTAAATGTATTGATGTAGTAAGTAATGGAATTGATTTAAATAGATTTAATCCTGAAAGGGTTGATTTTGAAAAACTAAAAGATTTTAAAAAAAGATATTCCTTAGGTGGCTCTTCTGTTCTGATTTATGTGGGGCGATTAGCTCCTGAGAAGAATGTGAGTTATCTTTTAAAGATAATGAAATGCTTAAAAGAAAAAAAGATTAAACTATTGATTGTAGGAAGAGGTAAGTCGAAAGAGAGGATGGAGAAAGAGATAGAGGATTCAGGGATGAATAAAGAGATTGTATTAACCGGTTATTTAGAGGGTATGAATTTATTATGTGCTTATAGTTGCGCAGATATCTTTATTTTACCCTCCTTTAATGAACTACAAAGTATAGCTACCTTAGAGGCTATGTCTATGAGGAATGCTATACTTGTAGGGGAGTATAAAGAGAATGCCGCTCAAGAGTTAGTTAAAGGAGGGATTAATGGGTATGCTTTTAGTTTAAGGGAGCCTGGCGATGCTGCAGAGAAAATCTGTAAGATACTTTTTTGTGATAATTTGAAGAGAGCTATGCAGGAGAATTCCTTTAAAATGGCTCAAGAGCATAATATTCAAAGGAGTATCTTAAAATTAAAGAAAATTTATATGAGATTAAGGAATAAAGAGGATTAGAACTTATTTACTTATTTCCTATTCACTGATTTCAGCTTTCCGTATGGGGGCAGATGTGACGAAAGACACAATACCGGCAAGCCATATAACCCGGGGTTGCTTTATAGTTATTATTGCGTATTCCTTGAGCAGCTTTTCTTATCTTTTCAACTGTTTTTAGAAAGTTCTTTTCTGTTGGTTTTGCTTCCCCCACTAATCCTGATCCTAAGAAGTGGAGCTTGACCTTATCAGGAATTTTATCATAAATTTCTTTATAGGCTAAAGCGTAAATGGAGAGCTGGAGGCTCTCTTTCGTTTTTTTATCTGCCTTATCTTTCTCACTGATGTCTGAAGATTTGAAATCGATAATGGTTACCTTACCATCCTTGATATCCACACGGTCCCATCTCCCTATTATTCTGTTATTATCTAAAGAGAAAGAGAATTCTTTCTCAATAAAAGAGGGCAGACTTTTCTCCTTTTCTGCACGCTGGTAAAATTGATGCAAAGCTCTTTTTCCCTCAGATAAGCGCTCTTCCTCATGCTCTCTACTTTCAAATCCTTCACTACTCCAGGAATTTTCGAATACAGAGATAAGCTCCTCTTCCTTTACCTTTTTTCCTCTTAACTTATAGTAGTAATACCTTTGCACAGCATCATGGAGTGCTTTTCCGTAAATTACAGCATGATGCTTGATTACAGGAACACGCAAAATATGAACATATTTGTATTTCAAGGGGCAGGTAAGATAATCGTCGATTTTATAGTGGCTTAAAGTTAACATTTTATCTTCTGAAATTTCTCTGTTTATCTCTTCTTCTCCTTTTAGCTTAGGAGCGGAGCGTTTAATCACCTCAAGTGCAGAGGCTCTGGAGACAGCTAAATTAATTTTAGGCAAGTCCAAAGCTTCTGGCACAAATTGACTTACCTTTTTAGCTCTTTTTCCTCCATAGTCTCGGGCGCTGATTAAATAAAGTTCTTTTTTTGCTCGGGTCATTCCTACATAAAATAGCCTTCTCTCCTCCTGAAGATGAGAATTACCTGCAGGAAGCCAGCTCTCCTTCTCTTTTAAAAAATAGTCGGGTAGAGAAATAGACTCAGAATGAAGACGGGTAGGAAAACGGTCAGAGACTAAATCCACCATAATAACCACGGGAAATTCTAATCCCTTTGCTTTATGGACTGTGAGAACATTTACTGCTTCTGTGTCCATATCAGCTTCAGCTACAGCAGGGTCATCTCCTGCCTGGATAAGAAGGTCCAGATATTTTATGAACTGAGGGGCTCTGTTGTAGGTAAGGACATTGGAAGTTGAACGGATAATATCAAAGAATTTAGCAATATTTTGTACTTTTTTTTCGTTTTTTTCTGAAACAGGAGTGGTGAGCGAGTTGAAATACCCTGAGTTCATAATGAATTTGTAAAGAACCTCTCCTGTAGAGCATCTCAGGGATAGATTCAAATAATTTTCTAAATCTTTTATGATCCTGGGTATAAGCTTTTTAGCCTCTTCGCTTAATTCTTCTTTTAATCCCTCAATCTCCTCAAAGTGGGAGAGAACAAAAAAGAGAGTCTTGTTCCTGCGCGTAGCATAGTTCATACAGAGCGTAAGCTCTTTAGCGGGAAATTTATAAATTTCTGAAGAAGCCAAATAGTAGAGACTCATACTATCATTTAAATCGGTTAATACTTTAAGGAAGGAGATAAGCACTCGAATCTCCTCTCTGCTGTAAAGTCCCTTGTTTCCGGAGAATTGCCAGGGGATATCCTCCATATTCAAGGAGCGAAGAAAGGAGTCTGCATCGTTGTTGGAGCGAACTAAAATAGCAAAATCTCTATAGGAGTAGCCTGCCTCTTTTCTTCTTTTTTTAATCAGTTTTGCTACCTTATCTGCTTCTGTAGAAAGAGTATCATAGCAGGTATGTTTGACCTTAGTTCTTCCCTTAGTCTGAGCCTGCAAATATTTTTTAATGTTATTCTTAACCTCTAAGCGGTCAGGGTTATTGTATTTTATGAGACGGTAAGAGGTGTCTAAGATTTTTTGAGTATTCCTATAATTTTCTGTTAATACTATCTGTTTAGCCTGAGGATAAGTATCTATGAAACTCATAATATTACTTAAAGCAGCTCCTCTAAACTTGTAGATAGACTGGTCATCATCACCGGTAACTGTAAGATTGTAAGGAGGGGAAGCTAATAGTTTTATTAGTTCAAACTGGGCATAGTTAGTATCCTGAAATTCATCTACGAGAATATAACGAAATTGCTTCTGGTATTTTTTCCTGATTGCTGGGTGTTCACGGAAGAGCTTAAGAACCAGGTTTATCTGGTCTCCAAAATCGATTTTCCCCTCCTGGAGAAGGAGCTCCTGATATTTCTGGTAAGTTTGGGCTATCTCCTTTTCTCGGATGGCTATCTCTTTTAACTCCTTATTTTCCGGATTTTTTTTGCTCTCCTCTTCTAATTTATAAGCATAACTTAAGTATTCCTCCGGACTTACATCTTCATCCTTAGCTCGAGAAAAAAGATTAAGTATTGTTTGAATATACCTTGTAGGATTTCCTAGAGGACGGAAATAGGAGAGAGGAAAATCGAAAAGATGGTCGCGAAAAAATATGATCTGCTGAGGTTGGCTTAAAACT
>JAYEHT010000091.1:0-16993 GCA_034659655.1 Candidatus Aerophobota bacterium
TTTAAAACAGTAAAGATGGAAATCCCCCGGGAGTCTAATATTATCATCGGACAGACTCATTTTATAAAAACAGCGGAAGACCTTTATGAGGAAATGGTCAACTCTGTTCCCGGGATAAAATTTGGAATCGCTTTTTGTGAATCCTCGGGCCCCTGTCTGGTAAGAGCGGAAGGAAATGACGAAGAGTTGAAGTCAGCGGCTATTAAAAATGCGAGTGCTCTCGGTGCTGGTCACAGCTTTGTAATTTTATTAAGAGAGGCTTTTCCTCTCAATCTTCTTAACAGCATTAAAAATTGTCGTGAGGTCTGCTCTATATTTTGTGCCACGGCAAATCCAGTAGAGGTGCTAATAGCTGAAACTGATCAGGGAAGAGGGATTATGGGAGTTATCGATGGATTTAAACTAAAGGGGGTAGAGGAAGAAAAGGACATTAAAGAGCGCAAGAAGTTTTTAAGAGAGATAGGTTATAAACTTTAAAGAAAAAGGGGTAAAGTGAGTAAATCTTTATCTTTTAAACGCCTTTTTGAATTAACCGAATATGAAGATATCTCAAAGGTCTCTTACCAACAGCTTGTGCGCTCAATTATAGAAGATAAAGCTAATATTGTTAAATTCAAACCGGATAATATCTGTTCTCTCGACCCTCGAGGTCTTGAGCGAGTCGTATATTCAGAAAAAAGGAGAAAACGACCTTATAAAATTAAATCCTCCCTTTCTCCCGAGGATGCCTCGGTTACTTCCTGCCCCATCTGTGAAGGAAAAACTACAGGGGTTGTTGATAGAACCCCTTTAAGTTCAGGATGGACATTTATAAATAAGAATCTTTTCCCTATTCTTTACCCAGAGAACTCCTCAAACGTTTATCCTCTGATAAAGGATGATAGATTAGGAGTTTTAAAGAAAAAAACTTATGGCTTACATCTTGTCCAATGGTCAAGCACCGAGCATACCAAAGATTTACATAATCTTCCTCCATCTGATGTAGCTATAATAATTACCAGATTAGGGGTGCTGGAGGAAAAGCTTTTTCATGCATCCGATTCCAAAATGCCTGAAACCTTTTTGCATAAAGGAAAGCCCCACTTTGGTTATGTAGGAATCATTAAAAACTACGGAGCCAGTGTGGGAGGTTCATTAGGGCATGGTCATCAGCAAATTGTTCATATGAATATGATACCAGCTAAGATTAAGATGGATATGAATTTCATTAAAAAAATGGGAAAATCATTTGTGCAATTTATTTTAAATAAAAATCCTTCCGAGCTTACTCTTTATGAGGGCGAAAACCTTAGAATTTTAGTTCCTTATTTTATGAGGCGACCCCTGGAAACTATAATTGCCTTCAAAGATTCTCATATCTCTTATCTTCACGACTTAAATGAAGAGGAGGTTTTGGAGCTGGCCCTATCTCTTGGGAGGCTTCTTAAGGCAACGGTTAATCTTATGATAAAGATGAGCATCGAGCCTGCTTATAACCTTTTATTCCATACAGGCCCTATTGGAGAGATGTATATTGAAGTCCTTCCCCACACCCAGATATATGGCGGATACGAATACTCAGGGATTTATGCATGCCAGGGCTCTCCTTTAAGCACTGCAGAAATTTTTCAAAAGGAGAGTTTTTAGCTTATAAGAGAATCTAAATTACTAAATTTAGTGATTTTTAAATTCGGTTTATAATGCTTAAAGACGCTCGGGTCATTAAGTCCGTTTCCCGTTAAGAGGCTGACGATTACCTCTTTTCCTTTTAAAAATCCATTCTCCTTTAATTTGATAACCGAGGCTACGCTGGTCGCCGAGGCAGGCTGGCAGAATATTCCCTCATATTTCGATAGAAGTCTCTGGGCATTCAATATCTCCTCATCAGAGACAGAAATCACTTTTCCCTTCTCCTCCTTGAGAATTCTCAAAACTCTATTTCCACTGGGAGGAAAAGGGTTAGCAATAGCATGAGCAACTGTTTGGGGATTCTTAAGCCTTTCTACCTCTTTTTCTCTCTTTTCAAAAGCATTTGCTATGGGACTACATCCCTTCGCTTGAACCCCAATCAATTTTGGAATTTTATCAATAAATCCCAGATCATAAAACTCCTTGAATCCCTTATATATTGCAGAAAAATTTCCACCGCTACTTAAAGGGATAAAAACAAAATCAGGCACATCAAAAGAGAACTTTTCACATATCTCAAAGGCTACCGTCTTTTGCCCCTCAACCCTGAAGGGATTGTCCGAATTAATAAAGTAAATCCCCCTCTTTTTCCCTATTTTTAAGCTCTCATAATAAAGCTCACCGTAATCTCCCTCCACCTCTAAAATTAAAGGGTTAAAGGTGGAGATGTGTCCCAATTTATTTTCAGGGATTCCTGCAGAAACCAGTATAAAGCTTTTTATTTCAGCTTTTGCCGCATATGCTCCCACCGATACAGCCATATTTCCTGTGGAAACCGTTCCCACCTTATCAAAACCGAGGTGGAGTGCCCAGCTTATCCCCACGCTTGTTCCCCTATCCTTAAATGAGCCTGTGGGATTTAAAATATCGTTCTTAAAGTAAAGATTCTTCAAACCAATTTTTCTCCCTAAGTTAGAGGATTTAACTAAAGGAGTTCCTCCTTCGTTTAGGCTTATCTTCTTAAGCTTATCTCCGAAAGGGAAAAATTCTTTATACTTCCAGAGAGAATCTTCTCTTCTCCTTAAATCTTCTTTATTAATTTCGGGTAATTCATAGGCCACCTCTAAGGGTTCATTGCATTGAGGACATCTAAAAAGTATCTCCTTTAACTTATATTTTTCTCCGCAAAGCGAACAGTATAAATAATCCATTTGATAGCCCCTTTCTTAGATTTTTTAAACTAACTTTAGGGAAAAGAGAGATTTTGTCAATCTTTGCACAAAAAATGAAGTGTTACAGACCTTATGGGACTCAAAAAATTAATTTGTTATGACTTTGATGCGTTGACTTGAGATTTCCCCCAAATTAAGTATAATTAAAAAAAGAAGGATTTCCCATTTTATCAAAGATGTGTATAATGAAAAGTGATTGTACCTATCGTTGGGTTATTGTCCGCCAAATGAATTTGAGGAGATTAGTACATATGTCTTAAATAGAAAGTATTAAATTCTTCGTTAATTTAAGAGGGAGCAGCGAAGAAGAGAGGGGGAAATGCGAAGTATGTCCCTCTCAATGATCTTGATAGAACTAGGGAGTATAAGAAAAGAAATGTATTACGACGATATTTTTATGGGAGATATGCAACCTGCTACCAGGGTTAGCGAATATTGTGCTAAAATTCTGGAGTTTTGTGAACAAGACCCTTACTTAAGTGAGGAGATAGAAAGGGAAAGGGAAAGATTCCTCACCTCCAGGCCAGAGACCTACTACCCAACCTCTGAGGAAAGGGAATCCGCTGAGCTTCGTTTTGTTGATTATTTTCTTTTCTCTTATTCCTCCAGTCACTATAGGATGAGTCCTCTTGAACTATTTCTCTCCCAAAAGTTATCCGGCTTTAATAAAAAAGATAAAAAGATCTATTCTGGATTTAAGTTCCATATCTATAGTGCATTTGAGGTTTTGAAAATTGCTGTTGGGTCCCACTTTACAGCTAAAGACCTACCTTCTGATAAGATCTACAAAATAAGAGAGAACAGAGGGACCTATCAACTGAAAGAAGGAGATTTCATTATCGCCAGAATTCTTCCCTATGAGAAAGATTATGCTTTGTCCCATCTCAGTCTGTTTATTCCTAAGGACGCCTCTTACCTGGTAAAGAGGGAATGGAAGCGAATGTCACCCAAAGGCAGAAAAGAGTTTGATCCTGTCCTGTTAGAGAAAACTTTATATCAAGGAGGGAAAAGAAAGAGCGAAGATGACCTGAAGGTGGTGGAGAAAAAACTGAGACGTAAATTAAAAGAGTATTTAGGCAAAAAGGCGCCCACTATTAAACAGCTAGGGGAAAAGATACAGGAAACTATTGATCCCATAAAGGTTCTTAAACAGCTAACAGAAAAAATTGACTTCTCTACTACCGAAGAATTTATAGAGTTTCAGGAACTTTTTAATCTGTTCTGGAATCTTTCCCCCCGGGATGAATTTGGAGGAAAGTCTCCTCAACAAAAAGAAGAAGAAGAGGTTAAGGGGCCCAAAGAGAGGGAACTTACTCAAGATTTGATGCATTATGTAACTTCAGAGGTCGATCCGGATAGATTCTCCAGCCAGGAGGATTTGGAAAAAGAGATAGAGAGATGTAAAAATAGGTGGCTTTCAGAGCCTCAGCCAGAGCTAAATTACAGAACTCCCCGGCAGGTAATTCTAAAAGAGAGAAAAAAGTTGGGTAATCCCCAAAAAGATTTTTCCATTAAAGTAAGCGTAACTCCTATCATTCCTAAACCGGAGATTAAAACCAATTTGGATAATATCACCTCCAGAGATACTTCTCTTGTGAAAGATATGGAGGCTCTCATCAGCTATTTTGAGCAAAACAGAGTGAAAGTTACCCTGAAGAACAGGTGGATTCCCTTTAATCACCTTAAAACAATAGAGCGAAATTTCAAATATAAGGATAGTTTTGCATTTTTAGGTAAAGAGGAGAAAAGGGGGGAAGAGCCCCGCAAATTTTATATACACTTTATAGATAAAATCTGTCGGGCGGAAAGATTCATCTATGTGGATGAAAAGAGAAGAATAAATGTAGATAAACTCCGGGTAAAAAAATTTAGCCAAAAATCTTACGGAGAAAAACTTTTTGAACTTCTTTGCATCTGGATTGAAAAGGTAGACTGGAAAGAACTCCAGGTAAGTGATTTTGCACTCTCTTATTGTAATGCTTATCAAGAATATTTTGAAGCTCTTCTCTACCATTTGCATCGCCTGAAGGTAAATAAAAAAATAACTCCTGAGAAATTAGTGAATAAACTCTTCGCATCTAAGATAAAAACGATTAAATCTCAGGAAGGTTTTACAGAGAGCTTAATCACTACCTTAGAGCCGATACTATTGAATTATCTTAAGTGGTTGGGGATAATTAAAACCGAGGAAGAAGAAATAATAGAGGGAACAGGAATATCTACCATTGAGAAATTCTGGATTGCTCCTGCTGGCAAAAGGTTAATTAACCGATTGATAGAATATTTTATTCAAAAAGGCAAAATAAAAATCTCTAAATGAGAGTTAAACCTTTATAAGTTATTTCTGGGCGGCCTCTTTTCCCGTTAGCCAACCAGAAATTACAGGGGAAAACAATGAGAGTAACCATCCTTTTTGAACATTTCCAGGAAAATGTGAGCCTTCCCCTCTCCAACTTTAGCATCAAGCCCTTTAAAATAAATAAGCAATCAGAGAAAATAATTAAATATAAAAGTACCATAATAAAAGCCTGGATGGAAACATGCAATCTTAAAGGAAATCCAGAGCTCATATCCTTGGCGTACGATGCCGGATTAGACTCTAAAAATCCCCAGGGTTTTGGAATGTTTGAGATTTTAAAATAAGACTCCAATCTATTAAAATTTTGATAATAACAGGAAAGTATTAGATTGTTGAGTTTATGGGTATCGAGGGACTTTCCCCGAAGGAGCCTTATAGGAGCTACCTTAATGAGTCTTTGAGTTGAGGAAAAGGAGAAAGACTTACTGTTTGAGGAGCGAAGCGACGAGTTTAAGCTTTCCCTGAAACGAGGAGATGAGCAGAGTAATTCAAAGCGGATATACAGCGACGGAGGGGAAAAGTCCCGAGATGTTCTTGATTTCTTTGCTTTATAAAAGGAGAGGTATCTTATAAGGAGGAAAAAATGCGAAAAGTAAAAGCTAATCTAAGTGAACTAATTGAGGCTTTTGACAATTGTCGTACGGGGTATGAGTACTATCTGGACGTAAAGACTGGTGAGATGCTATACACCTCGGATGAATTTATGGACCCGGATGAGATTGAAAAGATTTATCAGAGAATAGATGAGGAACCTGAAAGGTATTTGAGCATTCCTACAGAGAGTTCCAGAGAGGGATACCAGGATATGGTTGCCTTTACTGAATCTCTGGAAGATGAGAATTTGCAAGAAAAGCTCTGGATTGCTCTAAATGGCAGGGGTGCCTTCCGCAGATTCAAAGATGTGCTCTTAAGATATCCAGAAAAGAGAGAAGAGTGGTTCAGATTTAAAGATGAAAGGCTCGAAAACCGTATTAGGGAGTGGCTGGAAGAAAAAGAAATAGAGCTTGCGTAAGAACGAGAAAAATATTTCTTTTGAGAAAAACTCCCTTCTTCCAGGCTGCGCCTGCATTGTTCTCGCTTCTATTAAAAACAAAAACCCGGGTATCTCCGAAGAGCGGCTAAATAAGATGTTGAAAGAGAGAATGCAGCAGTGACTCAGGAGGAAGTATTAAAAAAAGTAATCTCTGCTCTAAAGGATAACAACATTCCCTATACGCTTACTGGAGCAGTAGCAGTAAATTATTATGGCCGTCCAAGGTTAACCCACGATGTTGATATCATAGTGAACATTGAGAAAAGAAATATTCAAAGCATTATTGATGCCTTCTATAAAGAGTTTTACGTTTATTCGGAAGGCATTGAGGATGCTATTAGACATCGCACCGCCTTCAATCAAATATTCCCATAATTACGGGAGGAAAAATTCTCTTTCAGGGAGGCT
Organism: Candidatus Aerophobota bacterium; assembly: GCA_034659655.1. Lineage (GTDB taxonomy): Bacteria > Aerophobota > Aerophobia > Aerophobales > JAGGXI01 > JAGGXI01. Next base: position 6,641 of record JAYEHT010000091.1, read on the forward strand.
TTAAAGATTTTTGAGGCTATGTGGAAAGAAGGAGTAAACCTTGGTGTTTTGCCACCCAGGGACCCTCTGGAAAGGATAGATGTAGATATAAGAGTTGCAAGGATTCTCAATTGTTTGAAGAAACCTTAGCTAAACCTGGCTTAAGTCTTGAGAAATATAATATACCCTATATGATTATTGGTGGGCAAGCAGTGCTCCTTTATGGGAAGCCGAGACTTACTCGAGATATAGATGTAACATTAGAAAAACTTTTGCAATGAGACCTAACTCATTTCTACGTAAAGTAAACAATTTGATTTTCTATGGTAGATCAAAGGTAATGTAACTCATTTAATTAAGATGGAAGGAAAAAGATATGAGAAAATTAAAAAGAGAAGATCTTGAATGTATCAAGGAAGATAATTCGGAAGAAGAAGATGAAAAACAATGGAAAAGAACTAAAATAGTTTTTGATCACTTCTATAATTATTTAGTGGAGGATAGAGGGCTGGGAGAAAACACTGCTGGGAAACGAATGGAGATGGCTGTTTTCTTTGTAATGGATTACCTTTTTGTCTACGATGATGCTACGAGCATTTTGGAAGTATTTGGAGATACAATTAAAACATTTTTGGGGAACTGGTATATTAGAAGAACCTGGAATCCCTCCATAAAGGGGATGAAATCTCTCCTCAGAGCTCTTTCTGATTTTTTCACCTTTCTTTACAAGAAGAACTTTATGGACAAAGAAGAATTAAACGAAATCAAGGAGGTGTGTAAAGATACAGCCTGGTTTGAGATGAGGCTTAAAACCTACTTTGAATCAGATGAGGATGAGTTTTACGAATGGCTGCAGGATTACAATTATGATTTATAGTTAATTGTTGAGGCTTTAGAGGGATTTAACACAAAAGGATGCGCCAATCTTCTTTTCAGTGAATTGAGAAGAGTAAAAGGTTCTAACACTACCCGACGGTATATTAATGCGTTAATTTGACAGATTTATTTATTAATGGTAAAATATAATAAAGAAAAAACTTCGTTTACCTGCATAGATAGAATTGGCCAGCTATAAAATAAAAACAATTCCCTACTCTTTATCCTCCCGGTAGTTAAATTTTTATAGGTTTTTTGAATATCCTCTTTTCTTTTATTGGTCAACCAAGCATACAGAGGAAAAGAATGAGAGTAAGTATTCTTCTTGAATATCTCAAGAAAACTATTAGCCTTCCCCTTCATTATAACTACCTTCTGCAGGGTTTTATTTACGAGCATATTTCTAAAAATATGGCTGATTTCCTTCATAATGAGGGCTATAAGTTCGGAAAAAGAAAGTTTAAACTATTCACCTTTTCCCGGCTTATGGGGAAATTTTGTATAAATAGAGAAAAGATTACCTTCTCCGGCCCCATCCATTTTCATATCAGCTCCCCCATAGAGGAATTTATTCAGGAGTTTGCGGAAACTTTAGCCAGAGCCCCCCAGATAAACCTATTAGAAAATCCTCTCCTGGTAAGCTCCATTGAAGTGCACTTCAAACCCAAAATTTCGGATTCAGTGAATATTAAAATGCTCTCTCCTGTAACTATCTACAGCACCCTTTCCTCAGCTGATGGAAGAAAAAAGACCTACTACTACTCACCCTTTGAAAAAGAGTTCTCTTCTTTAATTGGGAAAAATATCTTAAAAAAATATAGCGCTCTTTATAAAAAAGAGCCTCTTTCCTCCAGCTTTAGCATTGAGCCCCTTAAGCCAGGAAGACAATCAGAGAAGATAATCAAATACAAAGGCACTGTAATAAAAGCCTGGATGGGAAGATACAATCTTAAGGGGAATCCAGAACTCATATCCTTAGCGTATGATGCCGGATTAGGCTCTAAAAATCCCCAGGGTTTCGGAATGTTTGATATTTTAAAACAAGGAAGGAAACCTTGATTAAAAACCATTATATCTTAAAAGAAATGGATTTAACACTTCTTCCTTCAAATGTAGAAGACTTTGTTAATAAAACAACGGTTCTTCCTACCAAAGATAAGGCAACTGAAGTTAGAATAGATTTTATCTTTTCCTTGACGCCTTATGAGCAAAAGGCTATTAAAAGAGCAAAAGATATATTTATTAAGAATAAAATTGTAAAATTTGCTTCTTTGGAAGATGCTATAATTCATAAGATTTTTGCTGGCAGACCGAGAGATTTAGAAGATGTAAAATCTATGTTCTTTAAAAATCCTTCTATAGATCTCCCCTACATTAGAAAATGGCTTGCCGAGTTTGACAAAAGCTTATCTGAGAAAGGATTGTTAAAAAAATTTAATGAAATTTTGAATTCTATTTTACCCCAAAAAAAGACCAAATCTCAGAGTAAAGAGTTTATATGAGGAAATTCTACACTAAAGCATTTTACAAGACTTGAGAGACCATATCAGTCTCTTAATTACAAGACGCCAGCTGAGGTATATTTTGGAAACAAAAATTAAAGTAAATGGATTTGATTGTAGCTTAAATAAGGCAATTTTTTATCTAAATAATTGGGCCTACCTCAAAGAGGGGCAAGGGAGGAGGGCAAGGTAAGGAATTAACAAGATGGGCATTAATAACTTTTACAAAAGCTATTTAAGTATCGCCACTCCTCATAAGCATCAGATCAAAATGTGGGAGATGATTAAAAAGAATAAATATCCAATTTTTTTAAAAGCTTCAACAGGCTCAGGAAAGACCGAAGCAGTCATAGCTCCCTTTTTAGCTCAGTTTGTGAAGGATAAGTTTTCAATAGCTCCTCGGCTTATATATGTGCTTCCTATGAGAGTTCTTGTTAATTCTATCGCCGATCGGATAAAGAGATACGCTCATAGAGTTTCAAGAAATGTCTCGGTTGAACTTCAACATGGAGAATCTCCTAACGACCCATTTTTTATTGCTGATGTAGTAGTCACCACATTGGACCAATTTATATATGCTTATGCAAGAGTGAGTAATCAAGTTGGTCATCATCTCGATATTCCAGCAGGAGCTATAGCTTCTTCACTTGTAGTATTTGACGAGGCACATATGTATAGAGATGGATTTACTTTTTCAATGATGAGAGCAATGTTTGAGATATTAGATACAGCTAATATTCCTTTTGTTGTGATGACTGCTACTATGCCTGAATCTTTAGAGGAGAGTCTATTCGAAAAAATAAATGTGGAGGAAAATCAAAAGATTGTCTCTGCTGGTTTTAGCTTAAATAACCAGATAAATATTTTTATTGAAAAAGAACCAGTTTATAAAGATAACGAGATAAACATATCTAATACTCTTTTAGAGAGAATCAAAAATAGAAAAACGCTAATTATTCTTAATCAGGTAAAACGCGCTCAAGAAATCTATAAAGAGATTAAGAAAAGGCTTGAACTTAAAGAAAACAGAGAAATTGTCCTTTTGCATTCACGATTCACAAGAAAGGACAGAAAAGAACATGAAGAAACGTCACTGAGAATGCTTCTGCACAAAAAAGACGGAAAAATAATAATTCCGGAAGGAACCGGTGTAGTAATATCCACTCAAGTATTAGAGGCTGGGATAGACTTTTCAGCAGAACTATTACTTACAGAGCTTTCCCCTGCTGATTCACTTGTGCAAAGGGCAGGAAGATGTGCAAGGTATGAGGATGAGCAAGGGGAAATGGTTGTCTTTCCTGTAGGAAATGAAAAGGGGTATCTACCTTATGAGAAGAATCATTTAAAAAAGACCATCAAATGGTTAGAAGAGAATAAAAATTTTGATATAAGGAATTTCTCCGCCGCTTCCAGATTTGTTAACGTACTTAATTACAAAGCAGATGATTATGCGGCAAGGGATTCTTTAATTGACTTTTATGAATGTGTTTTATACGCAGATGCCGCTCCTATGAATATACAGGTGAGAAACAGCAAACCTGTAACTCTGATAGTTTTGGATTCTTCTTTGGGTATAAATAAAGCGAAGAAGAGGCAGAATAAAAAAGATATAGCAATGAATGCTATAATGAAAGCTATTAAGGATAGTAAATCATACATTAAAGATAACTCTATCAACGTTGACATAGGAGTAGTATGGTATTTATTTAAGAAAGAAGAAAGGCTGATAAGATGGGAATTTTTGTGGAAATACAACAAAGATAAGAAGAGATATGAAATTGACATTCGTGATCTTCTGGGAAACAATAAAAATGTGAGTGAAGAAGACAGAAGAATCGGTCCTTTTAGGACTTATATAATTGAGAGTACGTATTACGACTCATTACAAGGAGTAGTACCAGATGAATCACCTTTTATCTAGTCCAGATGAAGAATATATAACACATATTAAAAGGGCTAAAGAGCAATTCAGCATCGTTTATCCTCTCTTTGAGTCGAGTCTGGCAAGAGTTTTATTATCTAATAGTATTCAAGACTCTTTATATAAAATGGTTATTTTTCATGATCTTGGTAAGCTTACCAAAAGATGGCAAGAGAGGGTTGTCAAGAGGGAGAAATTACCCGCTCATGCTCCTGTTGGTGCAGCCTACCTTTATAAAATACTTCCCGAAAATTTAAGAGAGCCTATTAGCTTTGCTGTAGCGATACACCACTCTGATAGAGGACTTTTAGGTGATAATATTGAGAAACCGGATGTTCAGGCGATAAATAATGGAATTGTAGATTATTCAACAAATAAAATCGCCTGGGATGAACGAGTATCCGAACTTGGGGGTGAATATTTTTCTGAAGAAGTTAATAACCTTGGACTTGTAGGCCTGAAGAAAATGGCAAGAGGTTTAAGGCTATGGTCAAGGGGATGTGGTTTGCTTGAACAGCACGCAAGAAGAATGCAGATGTCTTTAGTTCATCATATCCTTAAACTATGCGATATTTCTGCAGCTTCAGAAAGAGAAGAATACAAGAAGGAGCCAGACAATCCTTTTGGAGGATGGTTAATGACAGAAAGGATAAAAAAATGTGTTGAGGACATTGAGGTAAGGAAAAGAGTTGTGAATTTAGAAAATGAACTCCAGAGATGCATCAATATATTAGAGAAAAATTATAGGCCAGAGAAGATAATTCTTTTTGGTTCCCTTGTAAACGACAAAATAGGTAAATGGTCAGATATAGACCTGATAATAGTTAAGGATACTAAAAAGCCATTTTTGGATAGAAGTAAAGAGGTTCTCTTACTCATCCAACCCAAAGTAGGTATGGATATTTCAGTGTACACTTCTCAGGAATTCGAAAAGTTATGTGTGAGAAAATTTTTTAAGGAAGAAATTTTATCGAAAGGGAGGCTCATTTATGAAAGAGGAAATTAACAAGTGGATTAAGTTTTCTGAAGAAGATTTAAGAATGGCAGAGCTCGCTTTGAAGGAAAAGATTTACAATCAAGTTTGCTTTCATTCTCAACAGTGTATTGAGAAAGTTCTCAAAGGGTTTATAATCTATAGAGGAAAGATTCATCCTCAAACTCATAAACTTGCCGACCTTCTCTCTTATATATCACCAAGTCCTTTTGATAACTTAAAAAGTGAAATACTTATCATTGACCGGTTTTACACACCTGCTCGTTACCCGGATGTCTTACCTGGGAGCTTACCAGAAGGATTACCCACAGAGAAGGATGCGAGAGAGGCCATAAAAATAGCAAGGTTCGTACTTAGAAGGGCAAAAGAGGAAATAAAGTGATAGAACTTTTTACCCCAGCTACAGGATTCCCTGATTTAGAGGCAAAAATTGCCTACGGACTGGCAAGGGTTGGAATTGAGGCAGGTGTTGAAGTTGAAATTTTATCGCGAGAAGGGTTCTATCAAATTAATTTTATTAATCTTACAGGAAGTTACTCAAAGATAAATCAAGCATTTGTTTTGCTGTCAGAAAGATTACTTTCTTCTTCGAGACTTTATGATCTGGGAGTAAAAGCTCGCTTCAAATCATTTTACCCAACTGTAGATGAAAAAGGAAATTTCAAAGAAAGATTGAGAAAAATAGATATTTTTTCTTTATTTAAGCCTTTTGATAAATTATCTTTTGATTTTAGGGGTGAGAAGTTTTGCAAACATTATAAAATACCAAAATTTGGAAGTTCATATAATAGAGAAGTTCATTCGGGAGGGTTAATACTTTTAGCATCTACTCATGCGGGGAAACCATATTGGCGAGATAATAGAAAAAATGAGTTCAATTTAACACTTTGTGAAGTATGTGGCTATTTGGCAACATTGGGCTATACCTCATTTAATTTTAGAATTCAAATAGGAAAGGGCAACAATAGAAAATACATAATTGTCCTTCCTGTGCCACAAAAATCGTTAAAAAACTCTGATCTGTTAACTCTTTTTGCTTCACAAAAAACCCTGCACAATTTTTGGCTGTCCAATATAATTCCTCTGTCAGATTTTACGATCGGATTATTGTCCAAAGTGCCTACTTTATCAGAATTTATTGAAGAAATCCCTTTTTTATTTCATTTATCGTTAGTTTCCAAAGATAACCGCGGAGATACGATTGTAGAACAAAGTGCATTTATAGATACCTTTATGTACTCTAAATTTATAAATGCTTCTTCCTATAATGCAGAGATGATAGAGAAGCTGTTAAGAGGCTCTCCTAAAATAAAATCTTTAGATGCAATTAACAAAGTTTTATTAAGCAAAGATAAAGCAGGCTTAATGAAGTTCGCTCGACTTTTTACACAGGACACATCAACCGACAATTTTGTAAACCTTTTATACCCAGAAACAGCAAATTATCTTTTAAGGGAGGTGGCTATGATAAAGCCAGAAATTATTGAGAATAAGGCTATAAGTAGTGTAGCTCGTACTCTACGATATTTTATAAGCAAGAAAAAATACCACTATGCGGATGATATACGGAATGCTCGCAAAGATTCAAGAGATTTTGAGGACACTATAGCGAAAATGTTGCGAGAAGGGAGATTACGACTTGAGCAAGAAAAATACATTCATCTTCCGAATGAAAGCGAAATAAGAAAGTTATTTGAACTGACAAATGAAAACTTTGATGAAGTAAAGACAGCTCTTGTAATGCTTGCTTTGTCTTTTCCAACAAAAAAAGAGGAGGTCTAAGATGCTCAAATATGTGACCTTTGGTGTAAAAGCGCAATTAAATGTACACGACCTCAATAACGAGGCAGTGGCAGGTGATGTGCAAGATATTAGAGTGATAGAATTTCTTGATGAAAATAAGAGGAGGCGAGAAGCTCCAGCAGTATCAGGAAGAATGCTTAAACACTGGCATTACGAGATTATGAGACAGCTTGGATTAGAGCATAATCTTCCCTTTTGTGACGCCTGTAGAATAGGTGAACCTGTAAGACCATCTGTTATAGTTGATGATAATGGGCAGAAAAAGTTATCACATCAAGAGGCGATAGATAAAGGAACGGGGGAGGTGGTAAAGTCTTGTATAGTATGTGATATTCACGGATATCTTGCAGCAATAGGAGCCACTTCAGAGAGAAGAAGTTCCAGAGTTATGTTCTCATGGTTTATGCCTGTTCTTGGCAGTGAATCTGGAACAAAACAGGTTATTCATTCAAGAGTAAAAAGCGGAATGGATTTTAAAGAGGCAGCACTCACATCCCAAATGCCTTACTATAAGTCCTATGCTTCGGGTGTTTACGCTTTTGTGTCTGCTCTGGATACTGAGAGAATTGGATTAGTTGAGTCGAATCTGGGAGATGATAATCCTTACGTTATCGAGGATTCTGATCGCAACCAAAGAACCAGAGTCGCCATAGAAGCTTATCGCTATCTTATTTCTGGGCAGATGGGAGCATCACTTTCTCATGCTATTCCACATACAGAACCCATTGAAGTATTGTTAGCATACTCTGAGACTTCACCGATACCTTTTCCTATCTCGCCTATCTACAAAGACTACATTGAAGAGTACAAAGGGCTTATTCCTGATGGTACAACTATCCTTTTCTGGAATCAAAAGGGTGAAAAAATTGAAGGAGTTACCATGAAATCCACTATTAATAAAATTTTTGAGGAAACCTTAAAAAAACTATAAAAGCGGAAAAATGAAAGCTGTAGCACTTACAATTAGGCTGGATTCACTTTATTCCGTAAGGATTCCTTATACCTGGCAGTCAGCTCTTGCCTATCCTATTCTACCTCCATCTGCAATAATTGGTATGCTGGCAAACGCTTTACAGAGACATAAGAATAATAAACCACCTCTTTATTATCTTAATAAAGTAGAGGAAGATGTAATATGGGCGGGAGCAAGACTTCTATCGCCTGCTGTAGTAAAAAGCTACACTACTTCAGCTGTCATTAAATGGGATGTGAAGTTCGGTAGTAAATCTACTAATGCTTTAGGAAGACAGTATGCCTTTGCAAAGAATATTGAAGTAGCGGCTGTAATAAAGGAAGAAAAATTCATTCAAGAATTAGCGAACGCCTTACAAAATGCTCCCGTAACTTGTGGAGATAGTGAATCTATTGCAACTATTGAGAGCATCAGATTTCCCTTGAAAACCAACGAATCAAAGTCTGAACCTAAAACAGAATTAGAAACTCAATTTCCGGTTCCCTTTGATTTGCAAAAGATAGAAATTATTGACAGTTCTGGACAACTCTATTTAGTTCATGAAAGGTGCAAGAAAAAAGGGAAAGAGTTTCCTTTAGTAAATTACCTCTTTCCAATAAAAGAGGAAAAAGGAGTATTATATCCTAAAAAGTTTAGAATTAAGATCAAACAATCAGTCTCTATATTGGAAATTGAAAGCATAGGGATAGTGGTTAAATCAATTTGAAATAATTTAGCGTCGTGAACAAGATCACTGTTATCCTTGAAAAGGGGTCACAGATGCCAAAAGAATACAGACCCTCCTGGATCACAGAAGGAGGCTCCATTGATCCGGCGAAATTGCCCATTGACTATACCCTGAAACAGACCCTGAGTGTTAACAGGGATAAATTTTGGAATCCTCTCAGTGTATTGAGGTTTATACATCAATACGGCCGGCAAGACGCAGGAATCTATCTTCCGGGTCTTTTAGTAAACTGCGAGGACGATTGGGAGAAACGTAGATTAATTGTTGAGAATTTAGAAGGATTTCACACAAAAGGATGCTCTAATCTTCTTTTCAGTGAATTGAAAAGGGTAAAAGGTTCTCACACTACCCGACGGTATATTAATGGTATCCTTAAGGTTCTTGCATCAATGCCCCTTGAGTTAATTGAGTCAGGGTTTGAGGAGTTAATAGAGGATAAGAATTTTATCTATAAGAGGCGCAATCAGTTCGAGTAGATACTGGAGGGAGGCTTACTGGAGGGAGAATAAGAGTTAATATATACTCTATATTGTTCTGCGTGATGGATAAAGAAATAACCTGTACAAATAAAATATACTCTGTTATGATAACCGCAGGTATTCAGTGTGTCTTTGTCCAGGAAAATATACCCTTCAGGAGAAACAGGACTTAAAAATCTTCCCAAAGAAATTGAAAAGAAAGGATTTAGAGCATGAGAGAATTAAAGGAGAAACAGAAAGGAGAATAATATGCAGATAAATTGGAAAGATTATATTGTAAGTACGCCAGATGTACTTCGAGGTAAACCCCGAATCAAAGGAACCAGGATTCCAGTTAGTCTTGTCCTTGGATATTTGGCTGGTGGTTATACTATTGAGAAGATTATAAAGGAGTTTCCCGATCTTAAAAAGGAACAAATCGCTGCTTGCCTGGATTATGCCCGTGATTTATCAGAATTTGAGGTCGCTATTCCATGAGTTTAAGATTTTTTGCGGATCACTGCATCCCAAATCTTGTAATCCAAACACTTCGAAATGCAGGATATGAAGTTTTTAGATTACAGGACCACATTGCTCCAGATTCAACCGATACGCTTGTAATTTCAAAAGCGCAGGAACTCGATTCCATCTTGATTTCTCTGAATGCAGATTTTTCTGATATTGTGACTTATCCTCCGATGAACTATAAAGGTATTATATCCCTACAAGTTAGAAATCATCCTGAAATTATTCCACAACTTCTGAAAAGGATTAAGGCTTATCTATCAGCGCATGATGATATGAGTTATTATAAAGGAAAGTTGTTTTTGATAGAAGCTCATAGAATCAGAATTCGGAAATGATAGAGATTTATATCTTAATAAAAACTTATGCTAAGCGAAGAAAGAGAGAATAAGAGATCGGTATTCTCAGCAATGAAATAAATGTTTGCACTCGCTTTGGACGATAGAGATTTTTTGGTAAATTTGAAGGAAAAGTATTTTAAAAAGAAAGGTTAAGCTATATCATATCACAGACAGAAGATAAAGAGTTACAAATGAGGGGTAATTATAGATCGAAGATGGAATTAGGAATAAAATGAGGAAGATAGTGAGTCCTT
>JAYEHT010000092.1:0-3285 GCA_034659655.1 Candidatus Aerophobota bacterium
TTTGTATTCCCTGTTTCTCCTCTCTTTCGATGTGAGGAGTGTCACAATATTCTACCATAAAAGATTGTTTGACGCCCCTCACAGAACCGTACTTGAAGTTTTCCTTCATACGGCTCTTCAGTAATACTTCCTCAATACGAGGATAAAGTGTAGGTTAAGTGATATATCTTTGGTTGAGGCAGAGGATTATATTTGAGAAACCTGAAAAATTGAACCCAGTTACAGCTTTTCTTTTGACTTCGTCTATTTATCCACTTAAAAACAAGTCTTAGAACCTGTTTATAGTATGCTCGCATCTCCTGCATATTTCCACTTATCCCATAGTATCGGTAGTGTCCTATCAGCTTCAGCTCTAACACCTTCCACCACAATTTTAGCTCTACTAAGTTACGGACATCTTTCAACCACTGGTTCATTGTTTTCATCTTCTGTCTAAACTTTGCTTTTGAAGTCTTTCGCCCTAATTTAAATTTGCCCTTTCTGGTCTTACCGCAATAATGGGTAAATCCCAGAAAGTCAAATGTTGCTATCCTTCTACTCTCTTTTTGAGCTTTCAACCAGGGATAACGACCAAACTCAATTATTCTGCTCTTGTCCTCTGCTACCCTCAACCCAAATTTACTCAGTCTTTCTCTTAACCTCCTACCAAATGCTTTTGCCTCGTCAGCGCTCTGGAAGAAAACAACAAAGTCATCAGCATAACGGACAAGCTGTGTAAAGCCTATTGTTTGCCTCTTTACTACTTTCTCAAACCATAGATCCAAGATATAATGAAGGTAAATATTAGCCAATATAGGACTTAGTATACCTCCCTGGGGTGTTCCCTTATCTATCTGGTAATACTTTCCCTCCTCCAAAACACCTGCTTTTAAGAAGCGGACTATCAATCTTAAGAGGTTTGGGTCTATTATTCTTTGTTGTAAGCATTCCATTAACCATTTGTGCTCTACTGTGTCGAAGAACTTCTCAATGTCCATATCCACGACATAATTAACTAATCTGGTCATTATCGCCTTGTCCACCACATCTAAAGCATCATGAGAGCTGCGATTAGGACGAAATCCAAAGGATACATCAAGGAAGTCAACCTCAAAGATTGCCTCAAGGATTTTCTTAATCCCCATCTGGACTACCTTGTCCTCTACTGCGGGAATACCCAGCGGCCTTCTCTTGCCATTAACATCAATAATATATACCCTTCTTGAAGGCTTTGGCCTATATCTCCATTCTCTTAATCTAATCACTAAATCCTTAATGTTTTCTTCTAAGTTGGCTTCATACTCCTTAACCATTACTCCATCCACTCCCGGGGCTTTGTCCCTTTTAAGCTCCCAGAAGCATTCCCTGAGAAAATCCACTGTGAGTAAATGTATCAACGAAGTAAACTTCAATTTTGGATCTTCTCTGGCTCGCTGAGTTATGGACGGCAGTTTTGTTCTCATCTTTGCTCCGCCTCTGAGTGCGGAAGATGTGTCCCTGCCGTCCAGTTGCATCACTGCCAACTCCTTCCCTCCACAATTATTACTCTGCTTTATCGGTACTATGAGTTAGTCCGACTACCAGAGCGTCATATCATTCCTTGCCCTCTATAGACTTGTAAATGATATTTATTTGGGACACGCTCTGGTTCTCCCGAGTTCCTCTTAGCTCCATTTGGTATCTTGCCACGGTCTTAGACCCCGTCGGGCTCTCATAATCTTGCCAATACGGTTACAAGAGTTCTGCCTGCTCCTAAATGAACAGTATCGGCCACCGAGACGATGGTTATTTCGGGGCTCAATTCCTTCACTTGCGTTGCAGCCCGATACCTCCCGCCTCCCAGCTTCACATAGTTTGTTACCTCCCTACGCGTGGGATTTGGTGCTGGACTGGTGGCTAACCTTTATCCAGACCAGACTTACACTGGTAAGAACTAAGAAGCTTCCTCGGCACGCTCATCTTATTTCCTCCTTAGAGAAATTAAGTTTACAGATGGGGGAAGATGAGGAGGTGGATTAGAGTCTAAAGTGGAACCGTAGGTATAGCTTATGTTGGGCCATTTGCTGTTCCATTTGGTTTTATCCTCTAAATTTTTTTCAGAAAGGGCTACATTGAAAACTAATGGTAAACCAGATGATACATTCCCTGGAATTATAGCCCATTCCTCCTCTTCGCTGAAAACAGCAACTCCTCCCTCTATTCCCTCTAAGACTACTTCAAGGCTATTTATCCTTATATCTCCTACGTCTCCATTTCCCTCTAAAATAAGCTTTATATATCGAAAAACTCGAGCATGAGAATAGTCAGTGGGAATATAAGCGTCAATATCACCGCTACCATTAGTATCAGTGGAAAGTACCGGAGTAGTTCCAGCTTCATCAGAGGACATCTCTATCCAGTCACTACCATCCAGGGAAACCTCTAGATGTAACTCAATGGTGCCGCTGGTTACAGTCCAATCACAATCTCTTAAAATAATGCGGTTGGCAGAGATAGTTTGATATATATTATTAGTTCCTCCTCCGAAGTCTACCGTCTGTGTTTTGGTAGTATCTGAGGTGGTAACAGAGGCACTGATTTTCTGACTGTTAGTATATCCCTCAAGGTAAGAGTCATCAGTCCACTCATCCTCGGCGATGCTCGTATTAGAAGTAGGAGAATTTACTACCCATCGATGAGTGGTATTAAAAATTACATTTTTCTTGGCCAAAAGGGCGAGTGAAGATGTGCTATCTTGGTAAATATTGCTTTCAATATAGATGTTACCTCCGGAAACCACGGTCATCTGGACTCCTGCAGGAATAATGCCCTCTATTCTGATATCACCCGGGGCGTATATTATCGGAGAAGTGGGATAAGAAATAAAAGAAGAGTTGTTACTGGAGTCATATTCAGCTGGGTCGTCATTAGTATCACTGTCAGTTATTAGTATTATATCTGGGGTATCGGTTAGGACTATATGAACTCCAGGAGGTGTATAGGTGTAGCTACTGGTCGAACCGTCCTGTCTCCAGTAGGTTCCTGAGGAAAAAGAACTCGGATACCAATCATTCCAACCTGTACCTCTATTTCCACAATTAGACTCAAAGATGGAAGTAGAAAGATTATGTAAATTACTATATCGTTCCTCATTGATGTAAGGCCAGAAGGGCGATTTAACGCCGCCTGTATGATAAGTAGGAGAACCGCTGGAGTAATCATAACAGGAGGGCAGATGTTCTCCATCAAAGTAGACACCTCCTGCAGTATCAAAATCAGGATCGCCAGGATTAATTGGAGTAAAATATGAGTAGCCAGAATCAGGAG
>JAYEHT010000093.1:0-16674 GCA_034659655.1 Candidatus Aerophobota bacterium
TAAAGGATAGCTGGATACATATAAGGCTTTCGGGAACCGAACCTATCATCCGGGTAATTTCTGAGGCTAAGAATAAAGAAAAAGCGGAAAAACTTTTTAAAATGGGTCTTGATAGTGTTAGAAAAGTATTAAAAGAGAAGTAAAAAATGAACCGTATTTTGTGCATATTTGAAGATAAAAAAGTGGAAAATTTTTATCCTCTTACCTTGACCAGAACTGTTTATAGACTTCGATGCGGAATTACCACTTTAGAAGAGAAAATCTCCAGTATATCTTCGCAGGAGGAGATATATTTTATCTGTCGTAAATATTTGTCTGGAGTCATCTCTCAAAAAAGAGAGAAACCTAAAGTGAATCCATTAAGGGATTTAAATAAGAGTAATCTACTTTTTGTTAACGGAAGACTGCTTTTTTTAGAAGAAAGAGTGGATTTAGAAGGAAAAGAGGAGCTTGGAGTTAAGAGAGGAGAAGTAGTATACGCTCGTCTCAACAGGAAAACCTTAAAGAAACTCTCTTTTGATGATCCCGAAAAGATAGAAGAGGTTTTAGCTCAGGCTAAACAGATAGTAGGGGTAAAGGAGATTGAAGCTAATCTGCTGGAGTATCCCTGGGATATCATTAAATGGAATAGTTATGCTTTAAAGAAAGACTTTGAGAGAAAAGAAGAGAGAGGCCTGAAAGGCAGGATGGCTAAAGGTGCTTATTTAATTAATCCGGAGAAGATTTATATAGGCGAGAGCTCGACAATAGAGCCGGGAGTTGTATTAAATGCTGAAGAAGGGCCTATTTACATTGCTGAAGAAGTAAAGGTTTCTCCTCCCACTGTTATTGAAGGACCCTGTTATATAGGAAGAGGAACTATTGTAGATGGAGCCAAGATTCGCCAGGGATGCAGTGTCGGCCCTGTATGCCGTATAGGCGGAGAAATTGAAGAATCTATATTCCAATCTTATGTTAATAAACACCATGATGGTTTTATAGGGCACTCCTATATAGGAGAATGGGTAAATCTTGGTGCTTTAACTACTACCAGTGATCTTAAAAATACTTATGGTAGCGTAAAGGTGATTCTTAAAGGTAAGGAAGTAGATACAAAACAGATGAAAGTAGGCTCTTTTATTGGAGATCATACAAAAACAGGCATAGGAACTTTAATAGATACAGGAAGTGTAATTGGTGTAGCCAGTAATATTTTTGGTGGAGGAGTTACTCCTAAATTTATCCCCTCTTTTAGCTGGGGAGGAGGAGATGGATTTGTGGAGAATAGATTGGATAAGGTAATTGAAGTGGCAAGGATAGTTATGCAGCGGCGAGGTGTAAAGCAGACAGAGGAAGATAAGAATTTATTGAAAAAAATATATCAACTAACCAGAAAAGAGCGATGAAATTTTATTCTTCCATTGTATAGCATAAAAAGGGAAATTTATGAGGAACGAATTTATTCTATAAACAGGTTATCGGAAATTGAAGGTTAAACAATAGAGAGGTAAAAATATGGATGAGTTATTTGAATCGGTTAAGAAAAGAGCAAAAGAATTGGGAGTCAGAGGAATAGTAGTAGCATCATCCAGTGGGGAGAGTGCGAAGAGAGCTGTTAGAGAGCTGGGAACTAAAGACTATGAGATAATAGTGGTGACCGATCGGGCTGAAGTAAGCTGGAATGTTGCATTGATGTCTAAAAAAGCACGAGAGGAATATGAAATTAAAGCAGGAGCAAAGGAGCATCCCAGTGGGATATCCCATGATTCACCGGTAAGGAAGGAACTCAAGGATATGGGAATCAATTGGATCATTCAAGCTCCGGAAATTTTCAGGGGGATCAATGTTCCCGGTGGTTGCAATGTAGCCCAGGTAATTGCCCAAACGCTATATCTCTTTGGATCTGGCACAAAAGTTGCTATAAAGATCACGCTAATTGCCTGTGATACTGGAGTTGTGAGGGCGGGGGAAGAGGTAATCGCAGTAGCTGGATCAAATAAGGGTTTGAACACGGCGCTTCTTCTGATAGCAGCACACACCGATGAGTTTTTTGGTATAGGATTACCTGAAGCAAAGAAACCTATCCAAAAGCTGCGGGTCAAAGAGGTGATTTACAAGCGAGATTGATGAAATGAATCAACTTCCAATAACAGCAGATAAAAGGGAAAAAAGCAAATTTTTTCTCCAGCGAAGTTCATCAACCCGCCGCTCGGTTAACTGAAATTCGCTCGCCTTTTTCTGAGAGGGCAAAAGAGAGGAGAAAAAGAAATGGAATACAAAGATATATTAGACATTCTTGCGCCCTGTGGGCTTAACTGCCGTAAATGTTTCGCTTGCTCTGAAGGTGAAATAAGAATGCTCAGTTCAGAATTACAGGAGCTGCTGGGATCTTTTGATAGATATGCTGAGAGGTTTTCGGTATTTCTTCCCGTGTTCAAAAGCTACCCTTCTTTTAAAAAATTACTTGTGTATTTTACACAAGCAGACTGCAATGGATGCCGGAAGGGCGCTTGTAAATATCCTAATTGTGGGGTTATTACTTGCTATCGACAGAAGGGTGTTGACTTTTGTTTTCAGTGCGATGAATTCCCCTGCGAAAAAACTAATTTTGACCCTGACCTTAAACGTAGATGGATTCAAATGAATAATCGGATGAAGGAGATCGGGGTTGAATCTTATTTTCAAGAAACTAAGGATTTACCTCGATACAGGTAAGGCAAGGATATATAGATAGGCTGTTGATAATGTAGTCAATGGATAAATAAAAGGAAATAAAAATGGATAAAAATATTCTAAAACAGGAACCTTTTGTGACTGATAATTATAACTCTATGCTCGCTCCTCGCTACTGCGGCATTACGACCTTCATGCGCACGCCGCTCGTTCGTGACCCGTCGGGGAACACCGCACTTGTTGCTGCCACAATGATGTACGAGATTCTCTGCATCCTGGCCGAAGCCGTTGCTCAGCGCAAAAAGTGGTAGGAGTTTCCCTTTTATAAAAAAACAGAGGATGAAATTTTATTCTCTCATTTCGCTCCAGTTTTTTCCTATTTTAGTCTTTACAATAAGGGGAACGGATAAATTCATTGCCTTCTCCATCTCTTCCTTTACTATTTTCCGCGTTTTATTTATTTCCTCTTTAGCTACTTCAAAGAGAAGTTCATCGTGTATTTGAAGAATGAGGTGGGCGTTTATATTTTCTTCTTTAAATCTTGTGTCTAGGTTAATCATAGCTAATTTGATAAGGTCGGCTGCTCCCCCTTGAATAGGAGTGTTGACAGCTGTTCGCTCGGCGAATTCTCTCTCTTTTTTCTTTGAGGAAGTGATTTCCGGGATATACCTTTTTCTTCCCAAAAGAGTGGTTACATACCTTTTCTCTCGAGCCTGCTTTAATGTTTTATCTATATACTCTTTGACCTTTGGATAGCGTTTAAAGTATTCCTCAATATAATCTTCCGCCTTTTTTTGAGATATCCCCAGCTCTCGAGAGAGTCCATAGGGGCTCATCCCATAAATAATTCCAAAGTTTACCACTTTTGCCTGCCTTCTCATTTGAGGAGTAACCTGCAGAGGAAGAATATTGAATATTTCGGCCGCTGTTTGACGATGAATATCCTCATTTTTAGCAAAGGCAGACCTCAAGTTGGCATCCTTTGATAAATGAGCCAGGATTCTCAGCTCTATCTGTGAGTAGTCAGCAGAAAGAAAAAGATATCCTTCATCAGCAATGAAAGAGGAGCGAAGCTCCTCACTTATTTTTTCTTTGATGGGAATATTCTGAAGATTGGGTTGAGAAGAAGATAGTCTTCCAGTAGATGTTACCGTTTGGTTAAAAGAGGTATGAATCCTTCCCGTTTTCGGATTAATCAAGTTAGGAAGAGGTTTTATATAAGTAGATTCTAATTTAAAGAGTCGACGATATTTTAGTATTTTTTCAACAGAGGGATGTAAAATAGAGAGGGTTTCTAAGACTTCCTCATCAGTGGAATAGCCCGTTTTAGTTTTTTTGATAGGTGGTAGATGCAGTTTCCCAAAGAGAATATCTCCTAACTGTTTTGGGGAGTTAAGATTAAATCTCTCTCCTGCTTCTTCGTAAATCTCTTCTTCCACTGCTTTTCTTTTTTTCTCTATCTTTTTCAAAAAATCTCCTAGCAGACCTCTGTCTATTCTAATTCCTCTTTCTTGCATCTTAGCCAGAATATACACAAGAGGCATCTCCACTTTGAAAAAGAGGTTCCAGAGACCTTCTTTTTTCAATTTTTTCTCCAGGAGTGGGTGAAGCTTTCCAATAATCCAGGCTTTTTCTATAATAGATGATGGCTTATCCTCTATGTTTATTCCTAAATATTCGAGGGAAAGATTTTTAAGGGAATAATTGCTCGCTGAAGGTCTTAAAAGATAGGCGGCGATTTGCACATCAAAATTTTCTCCTCCTAAATTTATTCCCCACTCTTTAAGCTCGAGGATTGTCTGCTTCAAATTATCTCCTATCTTCTTAATTTGAGGGTCTTTCAGGAGGAGAATAAGCTCATTCAGGAAAGGACCTTTATCTACTTGTTTTAAGGGAAGCCGATAGACTGTTTCCTCTTTTAGTAAGAGGGCTATCTCCTTTTCTTCTTTATCTACTACCAGAACAAAAGGAGTTTCTTTTAAAAGAGAAGAGATTCTCTTTAAATCTTCACCTGATTTAATCTCCTGAACCTCTATTTTTTGAGAAATAGAAGGGGTAAATTCTCTTATTAATTCTTTGAATTCCAATTTTTCAAAGATAGGAAGGAGAATTTCCTTTTTTGGCTTTTTTATCTTAAGTTCTTCCAGATCTATTTCTAAGGGGTGGGAGGTGATAATGGTAGCCAGTCTTTTGGATAATTCTGCCTGCTTCCTGTATTCACTTAAAAGCCTCCCTCTTTTTAAAGATAGTTTATCCAGGTTATTCATAAGGTTTTCTAAGTTCCCAAATTCCTGAATTAGTTTCCTTGCGCTAACAGACCCAATTCCAGGAACTCCAGGAATATTATCAGAGGAATCTCCTGCTAAGGCTAAGAAATCCGGTATCTGTAAAGGAGAAGTTCCAATTTTTTTCCTTACATCTTCTTCCCCAAAAATTTGAGTCTCTGAGATCCCTTTTTTTGGACGGAGAATATAAATAGAAGGAGAAACTATCTGAAAAGCATCTTTATCTGAGGTGAATATTTCTACTTTTAATCCTTTTCTTTCCGCTTTTTTAGCTAATGTTCCCAGAAGGTCATCCGCTTCATATTCATCACTTTCGAAAATGGGTATCCCCAAACCTTCTATAATTTCCTTGGTCAGAGGAATCTGGGCTGCTAAATCTGAAGGCATCTTTGGTCTTGAGATTTTATACTCTTTATATTCTTTATGGCGAAATGTCTTTTTCCCTTTATCAAAGGCACAGGCTAAGTAGTCCGGCCCTTCCTCCTTCAGAAGCTTGCGTAATATTTTAGTAAATCCATAAATTGCTCCTGTAGGATTTCCCTGGCTATTAGTTAAAGGAGGAAGAGCATAAAATGCTCGATAAAGTAGAGCATTCCCATCAATTAAAGTGAGTTTCTCTTTTTTTCCCATTTTTTTCTCGAAAGTTAACTTGTTTAATTATACCATATCTTCTTTCCGTGTAAAATTTGCCTTCTTGTCAATATTTGATATAATACTAGGATGGTAGCTATTTTGGAGAGAAAAAGCATCTTAATCGCTTGTTTTTGCTAAAAATCTTTACATCTTCATTAAATATGTTATATTTAAAAAGGATGAGGTGAAAAAATGAAAAAAGGATCCTTTTTTACTTTAATGTTGATTCCCCATTCGGGAACTAAGGTTAGGCGGTTTAATATCCCAAAATCTGCTTTTTTTACAATTATTATAATAATAGGTGTAGCTTTTGCTGTCCTGTCCTTCTTTGTTAATGACTATCTCCGGGTGAGAGAAGAGGTAAAGCGGACAGAGGAACTAAAAAAAATAAATCAGTTTCAGAAGGAAAAGATACTTTCTCTCGCTGAAAAGGTGAATGATTTTAATCAGAGGCTGAAAAGATTAAAGGAATTAGAGATTAAAGTGAGAGAATTGGCGGGGGTAGGGGGGGAAGGATTTAATATTAATAAGGGAGGTTTAGGAAAGGGAGGGCCTGAGAGTTATATTCGCTTAGATGAAGATGAAGATATCTTTAGTCTTGTGGACAGCGTTGAGAAAAACGTTGTTTTTCTCAGAAGTGAGGCTGGAAAGCGAAAAGAAGGACTGGAAGAAACAGAAGAAGTTATTCAGAAGAAAAGGGAGCTGTTTGCTTCTACTCCCAATATTTTTCCCATTCAGGGGTGGATTTCTTCAGGATTTGGTTGGCGAAAGAATCCTTTTAGTAAAAAAAGAGAGTTCCACTCGGCTATTGATATAGTTGCTCCCTGGGGAACAGAGGTGAGAGCGGCTGCTCAGGGTAAGGTAATTTTTGCAGGGTGGAAAGACGGTTACGGTTTATCGGTTAAGATAAAAGATGGATATGGGTATGAAACTGTATATGGTCATTTTTCTCGTATTCTGGTAAAACGGGACTCATGGGTAAAAAAAGGAGAGATTATAGGTCGGGTGGGAAGTACGGGTCGGAGCACAGGTCCCCATCTCCATTTTGAAGTATGGCATAATAGGAAGGCGGTCAATCCTTTAAATTTGATGGTAGAACCGCTCGGATAAACTTTATAATTATAAAATATATTTCCCTCTTTTTTGTATTGGGAAAGGTAGGAGAGAGATGTTTAGAAAGGGAAAAAAGGAAGGAGAGATGATTAAGACTAACACCGTTATAGGGAAAGGAACAGAGCTAAAGGGAAGCTTAAAAGATGAAGAGAGCATCCGTGTTGATGGAAAATTTGAAGGGGATATTCAAACAAAAGGAGAAGTAATTATTGGAGAAGATGGAGTTGTTCGGGCAGATATTAAGGCTAAATCGGTAAAAGTCGGGGGGAAGCTTGTGGGTGATGTGAGTTGTGAAGGAAAGGTGGAACTTTTCTCATCAGGAAGCCTGGAAGGTAAGATTAAAGCCTCTGACTTAACTATTGCTGAAGGGGCCTTCTTTAATGGGGAGTGCGTAATGACTCCTGTTGATATGGAAGAGGAGAAAGAGGAAGAATTAGAACAGAGGAATGTTGAGAAGGAGACTTCAGAAAAGGAATCTAATTTAGAAGATGAAGGATAGTTTTAAAGCTAAATGATGGCGGCATAGCCAAGTGGTAAGGCAAAGGACTGCAAATCCTTTATTCCTCGGTTCGAATCCGAGTGCCGCCTCTACGCCCAGTTAGCTCAGTGGTTAGAGTACTTGCTTGACATGCAAGAGGTCGCTGGTTCAAGTCCAGCACTGGGCATTATCTTTATAATGCTGTAGATGAAGAAAAGAGAGAGTTAATTTATGAGCGAAGAATTAGAAGAAAAATATAGTTTAGATATTTTGCGGCATAGCAGTGCCCATATTATGGCTCAAGCCGTTAAAAGAATTTTTCCTCAGGCAAAATTAGGGATAGGACCTTCTATAAAAGATGGCTTTTATTATGATTTTGATTTAGAAGGAGATCTTCTTTCTAAAAATTTATCTCGTGTTGAAAAAGAGATGGAAAGAATAATTAAAGAAAAGTTACCTTTTAAGAGAAGAATAGTTGAGAAAAAAGAAGCAGAAAAAATATTTAAGCAAAGAGAGGAATCCTATAAATTAGAGATTTTAAATCAGATAAAAGATGATGAAGTTAGCCTGTATCAACAAGGGGAGTTTGTGGACTTATGTCGGGGACCCCATTTAGAAGATACAGGGGAGGTGAAGTTTTTTCGCCTTCTTTCTTTAGCCGGTTCTTACTGGCGAGGAAAAGAAGAAAATCCTATGCTTTCCCGTATTTACGGGACCTCTTTTTTTAAGGAAGGGGAACTTAAGAAGTACTTAAGACAAATTGAAGAAGCTAAAAAAAGAGACCATCGAAAAATAGGTAAAGATTTAGATCTTTTTACTGTCTCCGGTGAGTTAGGGAAGGGATTGGTAATTTACTATCCAAAGGGCGCCCTAATAAGAGAAGTTATAGAAAATTTCGAAAAAGAAGAACATCTTAAAAGGGGGTATCAATTAGTAAGAACTCCTCATCTCTCTCGAGCTGAATTATGGAAAACATCGGGCCATCTCGATTTTTATCGGAAAAATATGTATTTTTTCTCTTTAAATAAAGAAGATTATGTAATTAAGCCTATGAATTGCCCAGGACATATATTAATCTATGAATCTAAAATACGTAGTTATAAAGATCTTCCTTTAAAATATTTTGAATTGGGTACTGTTTATAGACGGGAAGATTCAGGGGTTCTTCATGGACTTCTGAGAGTAAGAGGTTTTACCCAGGATGATGCTCATATATTTTGTATGCCCTCTCAATTGATAGAAGAGGTAAAAAGAGTAATAGAATTTGCTCTGTTTATGATGGATACTTTTCATTTGGGCTACAAAATAACCTTATCCACGCGGCCCAAGGAGTATATTGGTTCACTTACTAATTGGGAGAGGGCAACAGAAGCTTTAAAGGGAGCTTTAGAAGAAGAAGGTCTCCCTTTTGAAATTGCTGAGGGAGAAGGGGCCTTTTATGGGCCGAAGATAGATATTCAAATGGAAGATACGCTGGGAAGATTATGGCAGGGTCCCACTATACAGGTAGACTTTAATCTTCCCGAGAGATTTAACTTAAATTATATTGCCTCCGATGGGGAAAAGAAACGGGTAGCTATGATACATAGAGTTGTTTTGGGAACCATTGAAAGATTTCTTGGAGTATTAATTGAGCATCTTGGGGGAGCTTTTCCTCCCTGGCTTTCTCCTGTTCAGGTTAAAGTGCTTAGTATAACAGAGAAAACAGCTCCTTTTGCTCAGGATATAGATAGACTTATAAGAGAGGAAGGAATCCGAAGCGAGCTCGATATTAGAAATGAGATGTTAGGATATAAAGTAAGGGAAGCGCAGCTTGAGAAAGTTCCTTATATGCTCGTAATAGGTGAGAAGGAAGCAGAAAGGGGGTTGGTGACTGTGCGTAAAAGAAGCGGAGAAAATATTCGAAATTCTAAACTGAAAGATTTCATCGGTATGATAAAATTAAAAATAAAAAATAAAGAAGATATATAATAGGAGAGAATTGAGTAAAAAGAAAGCGGAAATTCGGGTTAACGAACAGATAAGAGCAAAACAGGTAAGGGTTATCGGTGTAAAAGGGGAGCAATTGGGACTTTTTCCTTTAAAAGAAGCTTTGAAGATTGTCCAAAAAGAGGGGTTAGATTTAGTAGAAGTAGCTCCTGATAGCAATCCTCCAGTGTGTCGGATTCTGGATTACGGAAAATTTAAGTATCAGAGGGAAAAACAGAGAAAGAAGGCAAGAAAGAAACAGGCAACAGATACATTAAAGGAGGTAAGGCTGAGTTATAAAATAGGGGAACATGATTTGGAAACAAAATTGAATAGAATATCTAAATTCTTGCAAGAGGGGCATAAGGTAAAAATTTCCCTGAGGTTTAAAGGAAGGGAAATGATATATAGGGAGCGGGGTGAGAAGATTTTGGAAAGAGTGATTCAAGAGGTGGAGGAAGTAGGGAAAGCTGAATCATCTCCTTCAATGAGAGGTAGAAGTATAGAGCAGTATTTAGTCCCCAAAATTAAATAATTAGAACCAGAAGACGGAAAGGGAAAGAGATGCCTAAGATAAAAAGCCATAAGGGTTCAATGAAGCGGTTTAAGGTAACCAAAAAAAGGAAAATAACCAGGTCGAAGGCCTACAGTGGGCATTTAAAAGTTGAGAAATCTTCTAAAAGAAAAAGAGGTTTGAGAAAATCTACTTTGGCAGCTAAATCGGACACAAAAAGAATCAAAAGGCTTATACCTTGTAATCTTTGAAGAGAGAGGAATTAAATGAGTAGGGTAAAGAGAGGAATAATTCATACTAAAAAAAGAAAGAAAGTATTGAGACAGACTAAAGGGTATAGAGCAGGAAGAAGCAAACTTTATGTTTTAGCGAAGGAGGCTGTAAAGAAAGCCCTTTTTAGAAGCTACATAGATAGAAAAAGAAGAAAAAGGGACCTTAGACGGCTCTGGATTGTCAGGATTAATGCAGCGGCGCGTCAGCAAGGACTTTCTTACAGTCTTTTTACAAAGGGGTTAAAGAAATCCAATATCAATTTAAATAGAAAAGTTCTTTCTGATTTAGCCATTAATAATCCTTCTGAATTTTCACAGTTAGTAGGAGTAGCCAAAAGAGCTCTAAAGGAATAAAGTTGCCTCGCTGGTTGAAGTCTTTATTAAAAGGGGTAGGAATATCTATTTTTTTAATAGGTTTAATGGTCTCTGCAGCTTTTTTGACTTTAAGGGTATTGGTGCCTCCGGAGAAGATAGAGATTCCTTCTGTTGTGGGTAAAGATATAGTAGAAGCTCTTCTTATTTTAAGTAAGCAAGATTTAGCGCTGAAGGTGATAGAGAAAAGATCTTCTTCGCAAATTCCTAAAAATATTGTTATTTCTCAATCTCCCTCTCCAGAAGTTAAGGTGCGTAAAGGCAGAGAGATTAGAGTGATTATAAGTAAGGGGGCAGAAGAGATAGGGGTGCCCCTGCTTTTGGGAAAGAAGTTAAGAGAAGCAGAAATTTACCTTTCGAGAGAAGGATTAAAACTGGAAAAAGTAAGTTATGCCTCCAGTAAGAGCTCTTCCGGAGAAATTTTAGCTCAAGACCCTCCTCCTGAAGTTGAAATAAGTAGGGAAAGGGGGGTGAATGTTCTGGTAAGTTTAGGGAAGAGAGAACCTCATTTTTGTATGCTCGATTTTAGAGAAAAAAAGTTAGAGGAGGCAAAGGCTTTACTGGAGAAAATTCCTTTGAATGTAAGTAAGATAAGGGAAGTCTCTTCTTTAGAAAGAGAAGGAGTAATTATTGGTCAGTCTCCTGCTCCCGGATCAAAAGTTAGCTCCAAAACCTCTATTGAAATTTTAATAAGTGCTCCTCGAAAGAAGGAGAGCCTCTTTCCAAAAATAAAATTGGTGTTAAGTGCGGTGAGAGTTCCCGAGGGATTTAAAGAAAAACAGATGAAGGCAGTTATAGTTGACACTGAGGGAGTGAGAACTATGAATTACGGAGGAAAATTCCCCGGGGAAGAGGTATGGATTATTTCTAAAGTGATGGGAAAAGGAAGAGTGGAAATTTATATAGAAAATGAGTTAGCGAAGGTGATAAGAGTTGTTGAGTAAGGTTAGGATAGCCCCCTCGGTATTAGCGGTTGATTTCAGTTGTCTTTACGAAGAGATAAAAAGAGTAGAAAAAGAGGTAGACCTCCTCCATTTTGATATAATGGATGGTCATTTTGTTCCTAATATAACTTTTGGTCCTCAAATGGTTGCCTCGTTAAGAGAAAAAATAAGTTTGCCCTTTGAGGTTCATTTAATGGTAGATAATCCTCAGGAATGGATTGACCCTTTTGAGCAAGCAGGAAGTGATACCATAATTTTTCATCTGGAGACTTCTTCCCATCCTCATCGCTTGATTACTTTTATTAAAGAAAAAGGAATAAGAGTGGGAATTGCTTTAAATCCCTCTACCTCTCTCGAAAACCTGAAGGATATTTTACCTCAGTTGGATATGGTTCTTTTGATGACAGTTAATCCTGGTTTTGGAGGGCAGACTTTTCTTCCCGAAGTTTTGCCAAAAATAGGAGATCTCAGGCAGATATGTAGAGAGAGAAAATTATTTTTTAATATCGAAGTAGATGGTGGAATTAATCAGTGGACAGCGGCAAAAGCAGTAGAGGCGGGAGCTGATATATTAGTAGTCGGAACAGCCGTTTTTGATCTGCCTAACCCTCAGGAGGCTGTTCGTAAACTAAAGGAAGTTATATTAAAAAGAAAGGAGTGATAACTTGGCCGCAAGAATTCGATTGAGAAGGATGGGAGCGAAAAAAGTTCCCTTCTATCGTATAGTGGTAGCTGATGTCCGTTCTCCTGTAAAGGGAAAGTTTATAGATAGATTAGGCTGGTATAACCCTCGAGAAAAGAAGATAGAGGTAGATAGAGAAAAGACATTGGGTTGGATTAATAAAGGAGCTCAGTTATCCAATTCGGTGAAGAAATTACTGATAAATTTTTCTATCTTTTCTTCTCGTGAGATATCTTAAGAAAAACGAAGACTACCCAATTAGTTAACTATTAAAGAAGGAGGTAAAGAGATGCGCGAGTTAGTAGAGTACATAGTCAAACGCATAGTGGATATGCCTGATGAGGTGAATGTGCAAGAGATAAAGGCGGAGAAGGTTATTCTGTTGGAGATTCGTGTAGCCAAGGAAGATATGGGCAAAGTAATAGGGAGAGCAGGTAGAGTAGCTAATGCTTTACGGACAATTGTGGGAGCGGCAGCAGCTAAGATGAAAAAAAGAGTGATGGTAGAGATCTTGGAGGAGTAATTAGTATAAAATGCAGGTGGATGTTATTACCTTATTTCCCTCTATGTTTAAAGGTTTTTTGGGGGAGAGTATAATTAAGAGGGCTCAGGATAAGGGGCTCCTGAGGGTGAATCTTCATAATTTGCGTCAATTCACCCATGACAGACATAAGACGGTGGATGATCTCCCTTTCGGAGGAGGAGGGGGTATGGTTATGAAGCCAGAACCTCTTTTTTCTGCGGTGGAAAGTATAGTGCGGGGGGTAGATTCTACCCCCCAGATTATTTTATTATCTCCTCAGGGTATACCTCTTAATCAAGAGAAGGTTAAGGAGTTAGCGAGGAAGGAGAGTCTTCTTCTTATATCTGGTCATTATGAGGGAGTGGACGAGAGGGTGAAAGAGCATTTGATAGATGAAGAAATCTCCATAGGGGATTATGTTCTTACCGGTGGGGAATTAGCAGCGATGGTTCTTATAGATACAGTGACGAGAATGCTTCCCGGAGTGTTAGGTTCTGAAAATTCTGCCAGGGAAGATTCTTTTTATGATGGCTTTTTAGATTATCCTCAATATACCAGACCGGCAATGTTTAGGGGATGGAAGGTGCCAGAAGTGCTTCTGTCTGGTAATCATCAGAAGATCGATTACTGGCGCAGGAGAAAAAAGCTGGAAGCTACTTTTAAAAAAAGGCCGGACTTATTGACCAGAGCAAAACTTAACCAGGAAGAGAAGGATTTGTTAAAACGAGAGCTAAATAAAGGAGTTATTTGATGCAGGCAAAGATAGAAGGTATAGAAAAAGAATTGATGAAGAAGAAGATTCCTGAATTTCGACCGGGGGATACTATAGCTGTTTATCTTGATATCCATGAGGGAAAAAGAAGAAGAACCCAAATTTTTGAAGGTATAGTCTTAAAAAGAAGGGGAGGGGGAATGAGGAAGACTTTTACTGTCCGAAAGGTCTCTTTTGGTATAGGAGTAGAAAGAGTTTTTCCCTTAAATTCTCCCTTAATTAAGCGGATAAAAGTGATTAAAAGGGGTGAGGCTGGAAGAGCCATTCACCTTAGAAAGAAGAGGAGTGGAAGTTGAGTGGTAAGGCTTTACGCTGGCTAAAAGAGGCAGTTGAAACCATAGTTATTGCTTTTGTGCTAGCCTTTTTAATAAGGACCTTTGTCGTGGAAGCTTTTTATATCCCTTCCGGTTCTATGAGACCTACCTTTCAAATAGGGGACCGCATTATGGCGTATAAGGTACTTTATAAATTGGAAGATGTAGAAAGAGGTGATATAATCATATTCAAATATCCACTTAACGAGAAAAAAAATTTTGTCAAAAGAGTAATTGGTCTTCCTGGTGATGAAGTCTTGATAAGAGATAAGAAGGTTTATGTTAATGGAAAATTATTAGATGAATCTTATGCTGTCCATAGTGATAGCTGGAATAGCGGTTTTCCTCGTGATGAGTATGGACCTGTTGAGGTTCCCCTCAATTCTCTATTTGTAATGGGGGATAACAGAGATTCCAGTGAGGACAGTCGTTATTGGGGGTTTGTTCCCGAAGATAATCTAATTGGAAAGACATTTCTTATTTATTGGCCCCCCTGGGATGTTAGAATTGTGGGAGGTTTCTCTTATGCTGAGTAAACCCGGGTAGATGTTCACTATCTAATGAAGCAGAGAGGTGATATTTATACTCCAGAGAAAAGAGTTGGGAAAAAGAGGAGAGAATTCAGCAGTTAAATTTTTAAAAGGAAAGGGGTATGAAATTATAGAGAGGAATTACCGCTGTCCAGTAGGGGAAGTAGATATAGTAGCAAAGGATAAAAGAACCCTTGTCTTTGTAGAGGTTAAGACACGAACCTCTACAAATTTTGGTTTACCTGAGGAGGCTATCTCTTATCGCAAGAGACAACATCTCAGTAGAATAGCCTCCTTTTATCTTGTTTATCATAAAATAAAGGAAGCAAATTGTCGGTTTGATGTAGTAAGTGTTTTAATGAGTGATAAGATTAAAGATATTCATCTTATAAAAAATGCTTTTGAGGCAGTTTAAGAGGATAAAATTTGTGATAATTTATAGGGGGCAAGATTTATCTCTTTTTTTCTTTCCCAGGCAAAATATAAGGGAGAGACTTTAATCTGATTAGCAACCAATCCTACCATTTTCTCTCGCTCTCCGGTTATTAAAAGGTCTGTTGCTGCTGAGCCCAGCCTGGTAGCTAAAACTCTGTCCATAGCTGTAGGAGAGCCACCTCTTTGCAGATGCCCAAGGATAACCACTCTTATCTCGTAGCCAATCTTTTTTCCTATCTTTTTTCCTATCTCAAAAGCGCCCCCTGCTTCATCTCCTTCTGCTATTGTTATAATGCTGCTGGTTTTACCTCGATTCCGCCCCTCCTCTAATCTTTGGCAGATTTTATCTAAATCGGTTTTTACCTCAGGGATAATAATTTCCTCTGCTCCTCCTGCTAATCCTGCCCAAAGGGTGATAAATCCCGATTTTCTTCCCATCATTTCGATGAGAAATAATCTTTGATGGGAAGTGGCTGTATCCCTTACTCTGTCTATACCTTCCAGAGCCGTATTAACAGCAGTATCAAATCCGATAGTAAAGTCGGTGCAAGCAATATCGTTATCGATAGTAGCGGGAATGCCTACAGTGGGAATATCCCAGATTTTATTTAGCTCGTAGGCTCCTCGAAAAGAACCCTCTCCTCCAATAACTATTATTCCTTCTACCTCTGATCTCTTTATGGATTCAAAAGCTCTTTTTTGCCCCTTTTTAGTCTTAAATAAAGGACTTCTTGCAGTTTTTAGAATAGTCCCTCCTCGATGTATAATCCCACTTACAGATGTAGCTTTCAGGGGCAGGATATCTCCCTCTATCAATCCAGCAAATCCTCTTCTCACTCCTGCTACTTTTAGACCTTGATGAATAGCTTTTCTTACTACAGCACGAATGCAGGCATTCATTCCCGGGCAATCTCCTCCACTTGTTAGAACAGCAATCTTTCTCATTCTCACCTCTTCATTCTTAATTCTATTATTCTGAGCCTTCTTGTCAATTTCCAGAAATACGGTAGAATTTAAAAAAATGAAGATAATACACCGATATATCTTAAAAGAGATAATTGCCTCTTTTATTCTGGGATTTTTATTTTTTAATTTTATCCTGTTTATTACTGTGATATTTGAATTAACAGAGCTTATATTTATCCAGGATGCTCCTTTATTGGAGGTAGGAAAGCTGATTTTATTTAAAATGCCCTCCTTTTTTAGTATAGTAATTCCTGTATCGCTCTTATTTGCCACTTTGCTCAGTTTTGGTCGGCTAAGTGGCGATGGAGAAATAACCGCTCTTCAAAGCTCGGGAATAAGCCTGCTCTATATAAGTAAATCTTTATTTATTTTTACTCTTATTTTAACTTTAGCCTCTCTTTATTTTTCTGCTTATCTTACTCCTTTATGTAACAGACATTACAGAAAAGTATATCAAAAAATAGTTTTTCTCCAACCTACTATCCAAATAAAAGAGAGAATTATTGTAGATATTGGGGATAGAAAATTATATGCTTATCATATTAAACCAGGAACTAATGAGATGAGAAAAGTTATTATTTATGAGTTTTTTCCTAAAGGGAATAAAATTCCCCAAATTAGTTTGGCTCAAGAGGGGAAATTTAGCGAAGAGACTCTTAAGCTTAAAGAGGTTTCCTTTTATCGATTTCAGAAAAATTATCAGATAGCCCAGCAAGGTAAATTCGATTCTCAAATCATATATTTAGGAAAATACCTTTCTCAGAAAGAGAAAATGAGAAAAAAAACCGAAGAGATGGACTTAAAAGAATTGAGAGAGAAAATAGAAGAAGAGAGACTAAAAGAAAATCCTGATAAAAGAAGAATAAGAGCTTTATCTATTGATTTTCATAGCCGAATGGCCATTCCTTTAGCCGCTTTTTTCCTTATTCTAATAGGTATACCTTTGGGAATTAAGGTAGAACGGGGAGAAAAATCTATTAGTTTCGGGATAAGTCTTGCTATAGTGATTGTTTACTATCTTCTTTTTTTGGCAGGGGAATTTTTGGGGAAGGGGGGAATCATTCCTCCTTTAATAGCAATGTGGCTGCCAAATATACTCCTATGCATACTGGGTATCTTGTTGAATTTCGGATTTGATAAAATGAGGCGAATATGAAAATATTAGACAAATATTTAAGTAAAGAATACCTTAGACTATATTTTATATTCATTCTTTTTTTT
>JAYEHT010000094.1:0-3252 GCA_034659655.1 Candidatus Aerophobota bacterium
GCTTGTTATTCAAAACCTCTTGATGAAACTCCTCCGGAATGCGGTCGAGGGTTATGACATAATCAGTGCTCAAAACGAACTTTTTCTTCTCCCAGAGCATCTTCTGAAATTCCTCAATCTGAGATAGAAATTCGATAATTCCTTTACCGATATTTTCCACTACTTTTGCTCTGGCGATATGCCTTTCATCAAGGTTATTCAGGTTCAAAACCTCGGTCTTTATGAAATAGTCTAGCTCCCTCTCCAGAAAGCCTTTCAAATTCTTATGTATGAAGAAATCGCTGGTAATCTTGTGTGTATATTTATAAAGATGCCTCTCCAGGAACGACTTTTCGTCCTCCGTTTCCAAAAGTATCGCTTTTGGCTCTGTGCTAGTTATGAGTTTTAATATTCTCTCTTTCAAGATTCGGTTTAACTCATCTTGTGTTATGCCTGTGGTTTTCTCCTTACCCTCCTTTGTTTTAACGGGATACAGTCTTAAATCCTCCTCCACAAGCGGTCTATACTCAAACTCTATAAGGCACGCCTTGTTCTGGCTATCAACATTAATAGCTTCGTCAGGCGCTAGAAAGAAATACCTGCTCCCTCCTTTGATATTGCCCGCTTCAACATCAGCAAAAACGGTAGTGAAGATGAATTTCCACCCTTTGGAGCTGAATTCGTAATCTTTAAAGACCTCGCCTGTTTTAACATAGTATTGGTCAAAGTTTGCCCAGTGAAGCTTAACCTCCTCACCGCTGTAAGGAATGGCATATTTATGCTGGTTAGAGGAGTAGCGCCGCTTGGAAATGAAATCACCATCCTCATAATATCGAGAGAAGAAACTGTAAAGGTCATTGAAAACCTGGGATTGGATGCCCTCGGTAATGTCTATTTCCTCGAGCTGCCTTCTGACTTTCTGATAAGTTTGAGCTATCGGTGTGCCTTGAAATTCATCCTTAACTTCGCCATTAACTTCCAGCGCTGATTCACCTAAAGTTGAGATGAGCTCCTTTTTAACCTTGTCAAATTCCTCCTTAATTTCCTTCTGTGTCGCAGCTTTATATTTATCAAACTCTTTCTCAACTGCTTTTATTAAGTCGTTTTCGATAAAGTCACTTATCTCCTGCCGCTTGTAATTCATTATGCGGTAGATGCCAAAGTCAAGCTCTCTACAATCAAACTGGAAAAGCTCCTTTAAGAGCTCCTTTAATTTCTCTCTCGACTCCCTTCCTTGGCCTATATTCATCATAATGTCCACCATATTCTACAACTTTTTGGTCCTTCTTTGTGATGTTTTCTCACGAAAGTATTCATTAGGAAACATTGAATTAAGCACGAGCAGAGCGAAAAGGTTCTTTAAGCTTGCCAGAGGCTGCACAACTTATCCCGTGTAACGAGGGTTAATATTGCACTCACTTGGTGGTTGCACAGTTCGTCATTGTTCAGGCTTTGGGAATTTTATCGGTGCTTGCCAAAATTTGCCCTTAAGGGTATTTAGCTTGTTGCGAAATGCTCATTGAGAAGAGCTGGGAATTAAACGGTCTATCCAGTAGGTAATGAAGTACTAGTACAATTTTGCTCTTACATCTTGACAACTGATAGTATAGTATTAGGGTTGTAGGGAATGGGAATGAATATCTACAGAAGGAAACTTCTGAACGCTGTACTATTTTTTGCCAGTAGTACAAAACGGGTAAACCTTGGCAAACTTTCAAAGCTTCTCTACTTTCTTGACTTCATGCATTTTAACCAGACAGGCTATCCTTGTATTGGATTAAAGTATTACGCGTTTGAGAAGGGTCCTGTGCCAAAAGATTTTTGGCTAGAGATAAGAGATGTTAGTGTGCCGGAAGACTTCAAGGGAAAAATCGCGCTGATACAGAGAACGGACGATTTTGCACCAAATTACAAAGAGGTGGAAGTTCGTGCTTTGGAGAAGCCCGACTTATCTGTATTTACGCCAAGAGAAACAAAAATCCTTGAAAAATTGGCTTTTATGTATAAAGAGGCTACGGCAAGCGATATGTCTGAAGTGGCCCATCTGCCAAAACAACCTTGGGATATTACAAGAAAGCAGAAGGGCAAGAACAAACCCATAGATTATCTGGTCAGCATTTCCGAAGAATCTGCAGTTAGATTAGAGGATGCCGAAGATACACTAAAAGAACACGGTGAAGTTGTGCACAACTTTGATATTGAACCAACGAAGTAGTCCTGTAGAGATATCATGCCACAACCTGGACAAATTCTCTACTACAAAGACTACGAATTTCCAGATGACCAATCTAAGAGAGACAAACTTTTTGTTGTCCTAAACGATACGGATAGGGACTCGGTATGTCTTGTTCTAAAGACAACATCTAAATCAAGACGTTATGAAGGTGTGGGAAAGGGATGCAATGCACAGAAAAAAGTATTCTTTGTACCTACTGATTGGGAGCAATGTTTCACCTTAGATACATATATTCAACTGCCTGAGATTTTTCAAATTGCCACCGATAAGTTATTGGTAGGTGATATCTCTCGTAAAATATATGTCAGCAGTTCGCTTTCGGTAGAATGTTTTAAATTACTTAAGAACTGTCTTAAGCAATTCAAGGAAGACATATCTGCACAGCATTGGAAATTTATCTTCAAGTCATAGTATGCAAACAGTGATTCCTTCGTTTGTCAGTCAAAGCTAGGCACTCATTGGACTCAGGACAACTCCTCAGGTGGCATAGTATTCCTAAATTGTAGTAATAGTCAATCCTAGGGCGGAGCTTCGCTATTATAGAGGGAAACACCTCGTCATCTTGTTAACTCTGCCATTCATGAAAGGGCTAAATCCTTTTTTGCAAAAGCTATGCTTTATTCTTCCAAACGCTAATAAGGGGCAAATATCAGGATTTCACCTCAGCGATTGAAGGTGGCTAGAGAACTGCACCCTTCGTCAGCTTGTTGAATAGCCACCCCGTCACTAAAGTGACGAATTACACACTGGGTCATTGTGCGGTTGTGCAGTCTCGTCGATTAGGTCAAGGGGGAGTGGAAGCGCCGGAGACACAAAAAACTCAGGATTGGGGCGCTATGCTGAAGCGGATGCTTGGCTTGTTAGGAAAGACGCTTTGAGTTAATATGGTGACTGGTATCAATGTGAAGGGCAGACAGAGAGCTGCGGGGACACTATGAACCAACCTAGTAAGAGCGATTGGGCTACGTTATACCAGGCAGCGATTGTGTTCAGTTCTCAGTTCATTAGACTCAGTATGGCTCCTGAGGCTTTGGGGA
>JAYEHT010000095.1:0-3252 GCA_034659655.1 Candidatus Aerophobota bacterium
AGGCTTTGAAGATAGATATCGCTTAAGTATAAAAAATTTGTATCAGCAATTGCCCCATCTTCTAACTGCTCCCCTTTAAAAACTACTCCATCATATAAGCCAAATGATTTTGAGACCCACTGTTTTTTACCTTTTTGATAAAAGGTTCCTTCTGATTTTATTCTCGTCGCTCCTATTCTTTCTAAAGCTTCTTTAATTTTTTTATATTGCATCCCTCCAAACTTTCTTATGTTCATTCTTTTACATAAGTTATACAGGGATCCTAAAACTAGTGGATTTTCTATTTTACCATTTTTTCTTAAAATTTCAGTCATAATCTGCTCAATGACTTTATGTATGTTTCTATCAAAAATACATGGGTAACCATGTTTGGGGTTAGCTGAAACATTCCAAAGTATTTCTATTTTCTGATCGCCTCTTTTAACTACGCCTCGATATTCAGTTTCTAATTTCTTCTTTAAACCCTTTGTAGACAAGGCAAAAAACGGGAAGACTAAAAGGTTAACCTCTGAGTTGATGATTTTTGGCAGACTAATCTCTTGGGGTTCTTTTTTTTTGGCTAGTTTTGTGGTCTTCTTTAGTTTTGCCATTTTTTTCTCCTTAATTTGGGGTAAAGATAAAACTAGAGGTTTTGAATTATCTTATAAAATAAAGAAAGAAACAACAACATCTTTCCTCTTGTTGTTATTATTGTATATATTGTAAGTATTGTGTTTTTTGAAAAACCGCATGGATAAAGGTAAAATAAGTAATTTCCTTAATTCCAATACCAATAATTCTTAATTCCAATACCAATAATTCTTAATTCCAATACCAATAATTCTTAATTCCAAATATCACTATTTCGTTTTAATAAAAGGGATGTTTTGTTGGCATCTAATGTTTAGCAATTTCTTTTCTTCTTCCTTTACAAATCTGGTATACTCTAAAACTTCCTGTATTGCCTCTTTTAACTTGAGAAGATCAAATTCCCGAAGTAGTTTTATCTGGTAGCGATTTTTTGGGGTTTTATCTAGTTCTTTCATAGATCTTGTTTTTGCTTTTATTATGATTTACCTGTAAGTCGTTTTATCAGTAAATCATCATTTTGCTCATTAAGTAGTTCAATGGCTAATCTTATCAGTTCACTTTTATCCACCCGGCGTTTTCTATTTTTTCTTTGCCTTCCGACTTTAGAGCGAAGCTTAATTTTTAGTTTTTCTAACTGCTCTTGTTGTTCTAGTCTGATGTAAAAGGTAGCCCTTTCCAAAGGAGATTGTTGTTTTGTTTGTTTATCAGTAAACTGATTTACTTGTTTAACCTCTCCCTTCCCTGGAGTCTTTTTAAAGTAGATCTCTCTACCTAAACCTTTTATTGATTGACGCTTAGCCATTTTTTTACTTCCTTTGCTAAATTTCGATAGGCTTCGGCATGAGAAGAAGCCTTTTTATATTTTAAAATAGACTGCCCACTAATTGGTGCTTCGGCGAGCCTAACAGTGTGGCGAATGATTGTTTCAAATACTTGAGAATTGAAGGTATTTTTAAGTTCCTCTAAAACTTCTCGGCTGTGAATAGCACGAGATTGAAACATAGTAGGGAGGACCCCGGGTAGAGGAAGATTAGGATTAAATTTGTCTCTTACTTTCTCAATAGTTTCTAAGAGAAGCTTTAGACCACGGAAACGAAGATATTGGGTAGTCACCGGAATCATCACGGCATCAGCAGCAACCAAGGCATTGATAGTTAAAAGTCCAAGGGACGGGGGACAGTCAATGAGAATAAAATTATAAGAGTTTCTTAAAGGTTTAAGACTTTCTTTAAGGTATGTTTCTCTACCCAGTTCATTAAGAAGCTCTGCCTCAGCTGCTGATAAATCAAGATTAGCTGGAATTAAATTTGGCCCATTTTCAGTTTTCAGGATAGCTTCTTTTATGTTAAAATGATGGTTAATAAGAGCAGTGTAGATAGTATTAGATAAGTTATCGGAATCGAAACCGTGAGCAATGGTTAATGTTCCTTGGGGATCAAGGTCTATAAGGAGGACATTATCCCTCGATTCAGATAAAGCAGCGCCTAAATTCATAGCGGTTGTTGTTTTCCCAACTCCCCCGTTTTGATTTGCGATAGCGATGATTTTCTTATCTATCATCTTATCATCTTATCATTTTAATTGTAAAATATTTAATCATTTTAATGATATCAAAATGGAGATTTTTGTCAAATATAAGTATAGTTTTCAGAATTTCATCAACCCTAAAGTAATTTGGAGAGCTATATCAAGATCATTTATTGTTTCTTTAGAAAGGTCTCCAAGTTTTTTTGATAGCCTTCTTTTGTCAATGGAGCGAATCTGATTTGGCTGAATAACTGAGGATTTAGCCAGTCCTCCTTCTGGGGGTTTTATCAAAACTTCATCAAATTTAGGCTCACCTCGACTCGTAATAGCAGCTACAATTATAATAGGGCTATATTGATTAGCTATATCATTGGAGATAATTACTGCCGGTCGGGTCTTTTTGATTTCTGCCCCAATAGTAGGATCAAAATTAACTAAATATACTGAACCACGTTTAGGATATGTCATAGTAGAAAAATAAACAAGGTAGTTTTTAAAGGTTGCCGCTACCTTTTAGGATTTTTCTTCCTTTCCTAATTTTTCCCAGAGTTCTCGTTCAATGGGTTCCCATTCTTGAGCAATAGCTAAGTCCTCCTTCGCTCGCTCTAAATAAGCCTGCTTCAATCTCTGTTTTAGCTTTGCTCGCTCTAACCTACTGGCGTAAAGCTTTACTGCTTTATTAATAAACTGGCTTCTGTTGTCTTTGCTTACTCGCTCAATTAATTCCAAAGTGTCTGGAGGAAGGGTAATATTTACTCTTTTTCGAGACTTGTTCATAGTTTGTTTTTCCCCTTTCATAAATAAGTCACTTTCATTATACACACCAGAGATATGTATGTCAAGAGTGGAAAGTTTTAAAGTTTATTTCGGGATTCATCTAAACTCATTAGTTGGTAGTTGTTACCACTTATTAAACTTTCTAGTAGCGTCCTCTGCAGATAAATTAAGATAAATCTCAGTGGTTGCCAATCTATCGTGACCAATTAAGTTCTTTCGTTAATTTCTGGAATGATATATAACTGTTTTTAGTGAGTCTTTTTGTTCCCGCTTCCTATTTCTTTATTCCTAATATTTTAATTCCTCAAATTATTCTTAGATTAGTTTTATCAATTCCACCGCTTTTCTTCTATCTGCCTCTTGAGTATGCGTATATCT
>JAYEHT010000096.1:0-3207 GCA_034659655.1 Candidatus Aerophobota bacterium
ATGGATGAAACTCAAAAAAAGCTATTTGATATCGTAGAAAAAATTAGCATTTAGTATATACGCTAAAATCGCCTGAAGTCCCCTGTAGTTAAAGAGTTCCGAATTTAGCGTAGTAAACTTGCGCTAGGAGGCTGGTGAAAAACCAAAAATTTCTCCCATTTCAGGCTTATTTTAAGGCCTTCTTAGGGATAGAGCCCATAAAAATGGGTTATTTTTGGCAAAGTTATCCCACTTTAAAATATTGTGAGGACTTTTTCACCAGCCTCATTTAGTTAGTAGCCGAAAGATTCTCACAATATAAAAATCAAAAACCACATACTAATAATGCAAATATATACAAAAAACATCCCTCAAACATCGCTCCTCGCTTTCAGCGAGGAGGACTTTTCAAACATCTTCTTTCCAAGGGTCTTATAGAGGGCTGCCGTACTTGATGCAGATAAAAAAGCAGTTACTCCCTCTACCAGAATCCCTTTTTTTGAGAAAAAGCTATCCCCAACTTTGAGTCAGACCTAAAATTAGCCATTTTTAAATCTTCTTTTTCAAGATTACTCTAACCTGCTTTAATTCTGCTTCGGTTTTAAGATGAATCAATTAACCAATGACAATTCTATTCCCAGGTTGAGCGTTTAAACCCGTACCAGTAACTTTTCTTTCAGACTTAATAATGATATTTTGATGGTTAGGCATATGAGTCTCGTCAAATCCAGCAATTTCTCCTATAACCTTTCCTTCCAGTGAGACTCTATCCCCCACTGCTATCACTCCACCTTTTTTTAGTTCTATAAACCCCAGATAACCTATACTATTTACTTCCTTGCCTGGGCCTGCTTCCTTCTCATCAGTGATTATCAACTCATGAATCTCATTTGCAAGAAGAACACGAGTATAAGAAGGGATAAGCCTTAAACCTCTTCTTTCTACTTCTGTATCCATAATTGCTACAAGAGTAGATAGAATATTGGTTTTCTTACTGCAAGGAACTCTTTTTAACAATCCTTTTTCGTATGGGTCCATTTCTTCCATCCCTTCAAAGCATTATTAAACTCTTTTGCTTAACCTTCCCTTTTATTTAATACATCTAATATTTCCTTATTAACTACATTAGTTGGGTCACCCTGAAAATAGTTAATAATATTATCCACAGCCATCTGAGCACCTTTTTCTATTGTTTCCGGAGTCATTCCCGCATTATGAGGAGTAAGAACAACATTATTTAATTTGAGAAGAGGGTCATCCGGAGGAAGTGGTTCTTTATCAAAGACATCTAAACCTGCTCCAGCAATCTTTCCGGAAGTGAGAGCATCCAGTAGAGCCTTTTTATCAATTATGGCACCCCTGGCTGTATTTATGACGATAACGGTAGGTTTCATTAAAGAAAATTCCTTTTCCTCAATGAGATTTTGAGTTTGAGAAGACAATCTTAAATGTATGGAAATCACATCAGCCTGCTTTATTAACTCATCTAAAGAGACAAACTCAACTCCGTAGTTTTGAGCTCTTTCCTTTGAAGGATGGAATGTGCAGGAGATCACTTTCATTCCTATCCCCTTGCTAATCCTGGCTAGCTGACCCCCTATTGCTCCCAACCCGATAAGACCGAGAGTCTTTCCATAAAGCTGAGTCATCAGTCCTCGAGGCCACTTGCCTTCTTTTACTTCTCTATCAATTAAAGAAATTCGGCGAGCTACCGATAACATCAAGGTTAAAGCATGTTCAGCAACGGCTATAGCTGCAAATCCTGGAGTATTAGTGACCAAAACATTATATTTTGAGGCAGCCTCTAAATCAACCTGATCCGTTCCTGTTCCTAAAACTGAAAGAAGCTTTAAATAAAAACAACCCTTAAATACCTCCTCTGTAAACTTAGAGTAGGCTCTAACATTTATTACTACTTCAGCTTTCCTCATTCTCTGGATAAACTCTTCTTGAGAAGAAGTTTTACTATTATATAACTTAACATCTCCATATTTTTTAATAAGATGTCCAAGCGCCCTTGTGCCTTTCATCTGAGGAGGAGAATCATCAGGAATTACTATTTTAGGCATTCTTCAACCTCTATTAACTTCGGGCATTCTCTTCCGTCGCTGTATATCCGCTTTGGACTGTTTCTGCTCATCTCCTCGTTTCAGGGAAAGCTTGAACTCGTCGCTTCGCTTCTCAAACAGCAAGCTTTCTCCTTTTCTTCAACTCGGAGATTCGTCAAGGTAGCTACTATAAGGCTCCTTCAGGGAAATACCCTCAGTAGCGGATTATAGGTATAATTTCCTATATAGATCAAGAGTGGTTTAATTGGATTTATCAGCTCCTAACCTTTCCAGAAGAGCTTTTTCTGAATCTTTAATATGTTTTTTCATCAATGATTCTGCCTGCTTAGTATCCTTATTGATAAGAGCCTCCAAAATTTTTTTATGTCCTTCAAAAGAACGTTCTACACGACCTGGCGAGGATAAATAATTAATTTTATGCCAGAGGACTTGATTGTTAAGTCTTTTATAAATCTCGTAAAGTTTACTATTTCCAGAGGCTTTATTGATTATGTAGTGGAATTTTTCTGCTATCTCTGTATACTTATGAGAATTATTCTTTTTAATCTGAGAGCTCATCTTATCAATTAGCATCTTAAGCTCTTTTATCTCTCCCTTGGTAACTCTTTTCGCTGCTTCACCAGCAGCAAAACTTTCTATTAAGCATTTTACTGCATATATCTCTTTTATTTCCTTAAGAGAAATTTGAGAGACAACAGCTCCTTTACGAGAAATTATCTTAACCAACCCTGCAGCCTGTAATTCCCGAATAGCTTCTCTAATAGGGAGCCTGCTAACTTTAAACTTTTCAGCTAATTCTCTTTCAATTAGTCTTGTTCCACTCTTAATTTTCCCTTTCAAAATAGCATCTTCAAGATAACGTGAAACCGCACTGGCTATTGTGCTGGGTTGCTCAAAAATAGGAAGATCGTCAGTTTTTCCCACATTCCTTTCCTTCTCTGGTAATCAACATATGGTATATAGTATACCAAAATTAAAATTTTTGTCAACTCCCGTTTAGAGATCTTAAGGAGGTAGCAGTTCATTTTTTTTGTTGATTGCATTTTTTTATCTTATCTTCTTTAATGCTTTACCCATCCTTTCCAGGCCTTTTTCGAGATTATCGTAAGAGGTGGAATAAGCTATTCTGATATGGTTTTGCCCGCATCTGCCAAAGCAA
>JAYEHT010000097.1:0-3201 GCA_034659655.1 Candidatus Aerophobota bacterium
CCCACTGTAAGATGGGGCTTCACTTCTCTTTCCAAAACCTGATAAAGCTTCTCTTCTATCTTCTTAGAATCTACCTCTTTAATTAAAGCGGAGGCAGCAAAATTATGCCCTCCTCCACCAAAAGAGGAGAGTATCTGGCCTACATTAACAGAAAAGGTTCGAGAGCGAGCAATTAAATAAATCCTCTCCTTCGATTTTATCAGAGCAAAAACCACTTCTAAATTCTTTAAATCAATGAATTTATGCAGAGGGAGAGAAAATCCTCCTATAAACTCATCTACTTCTGCAGATACGAGAACGATTTCTACCCCATTTATAATCTTTGTTTGAGCTTTGTTTAAAAATCCATTAAGAAGATCGGTCTGCTTTTTGTTTAAACCTCTATTTAAAAAACTGGAAATTAACTCCAGATTAGCCTTTTGAGAGAGTAGAAAGTTAGCTGCCTCAAGATCCAGAGGAGTAGTAGAAGAATAACTTAAAGAGCCTGTATCTTCATAAATTCCCAGAAGAAAGAGAGTGGCCTCAATAGGAGTAACAAAAACACCTCTTTTTTTTATCAAAGAAACAAGAAGACTTACCGCAGCCCCAACTTCCTTGCACACTCCCCAATCTCCCTGTATATCTCCTGGATGAGGAGGATGATGGTCATACAGGTGAATCTCTACTCCCTTTTTAGAGATAAGCTGACTAAAAATTCCTATTCTGTTAACCCACCTTGTATCTACAAGGATTAATCTGTTTACTTTCTCTAAATTTATCTTCTCCGGCGGAGTGCTTTGAATTATCCTTCCATAAAGAATTAGAAATTGCTTTACCTCCCCGGATAAAGAACCGGGAAAACATATCTTTGCTTCAGGATAAAGTTTTTTTGCAGCTACCATGGAAGATAAAGCATCAAAGTCTGTCCCCGTATGAGTAGTAATTATTTGCATAATCTCCTCTCTTTTATTATCTTTATGCTCGAGGATGATATTTTTTGTAAACTTTCCTTAACCTTTCTTGAGTAATATGAGTATATATTTGAGTGGTAGAGATATTAGTATGGCCCAATAGCTCCTGCACCGAGCGCAAGTCGGCCTCTCTCGATAAAAGATGGGTAGCAAAAGAATGCCTGAGTGTATGAGGAGAGATTCTTTTAGTTATCCCAGCTTCAAGAGCATACTTTTTAACACTCTTCCAACAAGACTGTCGGGAAATTCTTCTGCCGTAACGATTGCAAAATAAAGGTCTCCCTTTCTTATCCTTTTTTTTCTTTTCCTTTAAATAACTCCTTATCCAATAGCATGCTTTTCTTCCCAGAGGAGTAATGCGCTCCTTCGAGCCTTTGCCTAAAACCTTTATCCACCCTTTACTTAAATTTAAATCATTTACATCAAGACCTACGAGCTCTGAAATACGCAAACCTGCTCCATATAAAACCTCTAAAATCGCTTTGTCTCGAATTCCGTATAAACTATCGGGAGAAGGAGCATTTAAAAGACGCTCTACCTCTCTTTCGGAGAGAAAAGCGGGTATTTTTCTCCCTACTCGAGGAGAGGTAATCTCCTCCAGAGGATTATCTCCTATTTCCCCTTCCATACTAAGAAACCTATAAAACATTCGGATAACAGAAATTTTTCGACTTATACTGGAGGCTTCATAACTTTCCCGAAGCTCACTTATATATCTTCCCAAAAGAGAAGAATCTACTTCAGTAACATCTCTTTTTAACCAGGATGTATATTGTAAAAGGTCTTTTCTGTAAGCATCTATTGTATGAGGAGAAAGTCCCCGTTCCACACTTAAATAGTTAAGGAAAGAGGAGACTGTTTCAAGAATACCTCGGGACATTTTCCCTCCCTCAAACTGCATCCTTTGCTATCCTTACTCCTTCTTCTATAATTTTTCTTAACCTATCCTTATTAGATGCCTCAGCATAAACTCTCACTTTAGGTTCTGTTCCCGAAGGACGCATAAGGAGCCAACTCTCGTCTTCCATTATAAATTTAACCCCATCAATAGTCTTCACTTTACTTATGGGAACTCCTCCCAGAGAAGATAAAGGCAAAGAGGATATTTTCTCTACCATCTTTTTTTTGTTTACCCCGGTGCTCTGCTTGAAATCTATCCGTCCAAAGAATGAGGCGCCAAATTCCTCCTCCATACTCTCTAAAAGCAGAGATAAAGGTTTTTCCGTCCTGGTAATCATTTCCACAAAGAGAAGGGAGGAAAGAATCCCATCCCTTTCTAAAAGATATCCTCGATACCCATACCCTCCACTCTCTTCTCCTCCAAAAAGGATATCCTCTTTTACCATCTTCTCGCAAATATATTTAAAACCAACCGGCGTCTCTTTTAGAGGAAGATTAAATTTTTCAGCTATTCTTTCTGGCTGATAACCCAGAGAAGCAGTTTTAACCACTCCTCCTCTCATTTTTCTCTCCCTTACCAGATATAAAAGGAGAAGGGAAAAGACTTGATGAGGAGTTAGATATCTCCCTTTATCATCCACTATTCCTACTCTATCACCATCCCCGTCTGTAGCTATCCCCAAGTCTGCCCTCTCTTCTACTACTCTTTTCTTCAAATCCTCTAAATTCTCCTCAATAGGTTCAGGATTTAACCCTCCAAACCCGGGATTATATTTAGGGTTAATGGTAATTACTTCACAGTTTGACTGAGTAAGAATTTTTTGGGTAATACCATCCCCTGCTCCAAACATAGGGTCATAAATAACTTTAAGATGAGCTTTTTTTAGCAGGCCACTATCTAAAAAAGACCATACTTTCCTAATATAGCCCGGGGTTAAATCTCTTTTTATAATCAGTTTTTTTCTCTCAGCTTCTTCCAGGTCAACTCTTTTTATCTTATTTTTTCCCAAAAAAGACTCAATTTTAGCGGTAACCTCAGGAAGAACAGAGGCTCCAGAAGAGCTCCTGATTTTTATTCCGTTAAATTGAGGAGGATTATGAGAAGCGGTAATCATTATCCCGCCGCCAAGATAAGCACTACCTATAGCAAAAGAGATGGCCTGGGTAGGGAGATCTTCTGAGGAAAGTATAATATGAAAACCATTTCCTGCAAGAACTTCCGCCACTACCTGAGCAAATTCCTTGGATAAAAAGCGAGCATCGTATCCTATCACCAATGCCTTCCCTTTATCTCCATAAATCCTGTAATAATCAGCTACAGCCTGTGATACCTTAGCTACATTGGCAAAAG
>JAYEHT010000098.1:0-3194 GCA_034659655.1 Candidatus Aerophobota bacterium
GGAGACAAATATCGCCCCCGTAAGGATAAGGTCAAACCGAAAATTCCTTATTCCTCGGAATATAGGTACTCCCAGTCCTCCCACTCCTATGACAACAGCGATTGCCGCGATACCTATGTTCATTATAATGGCATTTCTTAAACCTGCCATAATGACCGGTACAGCGAGTGGCAATTTAACCTTGAACAGAATTTGCCTCTCGTTCATGCCCATCCCTCGCCCAGCTTCAATCATCGCCGGGTCAACCTCTCGTATCGCTGTATAAGTATTCCGCAAGATAGGCAATAGTCCATAAGCAACTAAAGCAATAGTAGCAGGAAGGAGTCCAAGAGCGGGCAGGTACATTGCACTTAAAACTGGGATCAACAAACCAAAGAGGGCTAAACTGGGTATTGTCATCATAACTTCAGCAAGGTAAAGAACTACATCTGCAATACCCTCTCTTCCCTCTCCAGCGATAAATATCCCAAGGATAACTCCTACAGCGACGCCAATCCCACACCCCGCAGCAACCATCTCAAGATGTTGCAAAATTAATTGACCGATCTCGCCCCAGTGTGTATTTATATAACTCCATGTTTCCAACACAGTTTATCTCCTCTGGCTATTTATCATTTTTAAATAAAGAAGTTTGCTCCCCTTTAGATTTCCTGAAAGACTATATATAACTTATCGCCATTTAGAGTCTTGTCAACTAATAATATAACTCATTTATTCAGTAAAAAGCTCACACCTTAGGCACTCTTGCCTCTCTATTTTTATAACTCTCTTCCAGGTTTCTATCATAGGGTGCTTTTCTTTCTCTACAATCTTCCCTTGGACATAACTGGCAACTATAAAATGTAACTTCTGTTGGAAAATATATTCCAGACACAGATTTTTTTGGAATCATTAATAGACTATCGGTCAGCTTAACTCCAATCAACTCTTCAACATTACCAAAGACTGAAAATAGTTGCTCTTGTTGGGTTATTGGCCAATCTTCCAAAGACCCGGGGCTCATCCCCGATATTTGTCCAAGCCTATATTTTCTCTTTAAATAACCTTCAAGATATTTCCTAACAGAATCTAAAGCTTTATCTCCAATCTTATCCAAGTAAAATTGTTTTAGAAGATTACTGGAGGAGGTAGACTTATCCTCCAGCTCTTTTCCAATTGTCACAATATACGGGAAGAGCTTTTCTACTTTATCTAAATTAATCCTGAGAATGCGACTGGTAAACCTTACACCGCCAACGTTTACTGTATCTTCACTTTTGTTATCAACATATAAAATTTTATAAATAGCTTTAGGCTTAACTAAAGAATTAGCGATTTCAACCAATTCTTGAATATTATTTAAGTATTTATTCTCTTTATTAATATGTAACCATTTTAACACTTCTCCAGGCTCCAAATAAAATGGAATGTTATCCAATACTTCCATATTTAAAGCTCTCCCTTCCTGAAAGAAGCAAGATACCTTGCACAATAATCATCCTTACCTAAAATGGCTTCCCCGGCTCTTAAAGCTGCCATTGTCCTTTTGTCCAAGGGATCAAGAATTGCAGAATCTAATCCTACAGCTATAGCCATCAGCAAGAATGTTCTGTTAAGTAAACCTCTTTCAGGTAAGCCAAAAGAGATATTACTTAGTCCACAAATGATATGAACTTCCTTGAAGGAATTCTTAATTTTTCTTATAGCTTCCAGGACAACCTTTCCGCATTTTGAATCGGTG
The DNA here is from genome assembly GCA_034659655.1 of Candidatus Aerophobota bacterium. GTDB lineage: Bacteria > Aerophobota > Aerophobia > Aerophobales > JAGGXI01 > JAGGXI01. The sequence goes on from JAYEHT010000098.1 coordinate 1,721, forward strand.
CTAACAGGTCTTATCATCGGGTCGATATAGATATCCTCCGAAGGAATACCTGCTGAGGTTAAAACCTCTATTAGATGTTGAGCAATACTATACCTTTTCTCCACATCCTCTGGAATACCATCATCATCCATTGCTAAAGCAACTATCTTACTATGAAACTTTTGCACAAGGGGAAGAACCTGCTCCATTCTCTCTTTCTCTGCGGTAATGGAATTTACCATTGCTTTACCTTTATGCTCCTCCAGACCAGCTTCTATTGCCTTAAAGTTTGGGCTATCTATAGATAAGGGGGCATCCACTACCTCTTGAACTACCTTCACCATCCAGCGCATATCCTCAATTTCTGTGTGTATTCTTGTGCCAACATTCACATCTATTATATCTGCATTATGTTCCGCCTGCTTTTTAGCTAATTCTTGAATGAACTTTGCATCTTTATTGGCAACTGCCTCCTCAATACCTTTAAGACTGGTATTGATCTTCTCTCCCACAATGAGCATATTTTACCTCCCTTCCTCAATCTTTGTCGTCTTCACTGTATCTCGTTTGTTCCCAATATCTTCTTTGCCTTGTCTACTGCAGAGGCAGCATCAGGAGCATAACCATCAGCTCCTATCTCATCAGCATAGCTTTGAGTAATAGGAGCACCTCCAATCATTATCTTTACCTTTTCTCTTAGTCCTGCTTCCTCCATTGCTTTAACGACATCTTTCATATGAACCATAGTAGTAGTGAGGAGAGCGGAAACACCTACCAGTTGAGCGTTATTCTCCTTAACAGCTTCTACATACTTCTCTGATGATACATCTGTCCCCAGGTTTATTATCTCAAATCCTGCTCCTTCTAACATCATCCCCACTAAATTTTTACCAATATCATGGAGATCTCCCTGGGCTGTCCCTAAAACTATTTTGCCTGAACCTTTAACACCTTTATCAACTAAAACAGGTCTTAAAACCTCCATTCCTGCCTTCATTGCTCTGGCAGCAATAAGCATCTCAGGAACATAAAACTCATTTTTCTTAAATTTTTCTCCTACTACATCCATTCCTGCAATAAGAGCAGAATTTAAAATCTTTTCCACATCCTGCCCCTCATCAAGAGCTTTTTGAGTTAACTCTTTTGCCACATCAGCTTTTCCGTTAATGACATTTTCTTTAAGTCTTTTTAAATCTACCATTCTCTCCTCCTGAGAAGTTTTCTTTAATCTTTGTTAATTATCCTCTTTTTAAAAGAAAAGTCAACCTACATCTTCTTTTTTGTATTTTTTTGAAGTCTTAAAAATGGACTAAATCTCCTCTTCCCTCTCTTATTTTTTTCTGAACTCCCGAAGGAATAGGAAGAGGTTTATGCTCAGCTAAAATATCTTTAGCTATCTTTTTTGCTCTTTCCCGGGCATCTTTGCCTCCTTCTGAGAGCCATTTTTCCCTTTGAGACCTATCGCTGACTTCAGGAAAGAAGAACTCCGACCTCA
>JAYEHT010000099.1:0-3189 GCA_034659655.1 Candidatus Aerophobota bacterium
TAGTATATTTTTACCTTAAAAATGCCTACATCTTTGTTTTTTTCTTGGTTTTCACCCAAAAACTGGGGGAGGGCAAGACCTGTGGCTTGCCATCCCCCAGTTTTTGAAATCCTGCTTTGGACCCACCTTTAACTAATCATTTTCTCTGTAAAATCTATTCTAAATTTCCTTGACAAAATTTGTCTTACAGTTAATATACTGATAGATAATATAAATAAGAGGTGAAAAATGACTGAAAGACAAAAACTATGGGCAAAGAGCAGGTACCTACGCTCTAAAATGAGGAAAATTGGTCCAATGATTACAGGCTCAGTTGTCCTAAGGCATATAAAGTGTGGAAAGCCTAACTGTAAATGCACGAAAGGATACCCTCATTTTGTTTGTCAGGTTACCTACAAAGAGGAGGGAAAAACAAAGACTGTTTATGTGAATAAGAAAAGGCATGCTCAGGCTCTTTTTTGGTCCAGAAACTATAAACTATTTAAAAAGCTTCTAAAAGAGCACACCGAGGTAAATCTTGAGCTCCTTAAGAGTGATAAGAAGAGAAAGGGAGAAAAGGGAAAATGAAAGAAATTTGTGAGGAGGAGCTTACCGAACTTAAGGGAATCCTGGAAAAAGAATTTCCTTCTCTCAGAAAGACAATCACCCGGAACTTATCTTGCCTTATCTTTGCTCTTATCCTGCTTCTTAGAACCTACCGTGGATGGTATGGAAGGCTCACTTTAAGTGGAATTGCCCGATGTTTCCCTGCCAGGGCGACTGGCAAAAACCGTTACAAAAGACTCTCTCGTTTCTTAGATAATGAAAACTTCCAAATGATCGATTTAACCAAAGATTTAACTCATCTTATCAGTCCGGAAGAGAACCTTCTTCCAGTAGTTGTTGACCAAACTGCAATCCGTGATGTTCAGGTAATCTCAGCAAATGTTCCAATAGAAGGGAGGAGTATCCCTATCGCTATTTTTACCTTTGAATACGGAAAAATTAAAAGTAGCCAGAACACATTAGAAGAAGAGTTTTTAACCGCCCTTTCCTCTAATCTTCCTGAAGGAAAAGTAATAGTGCAAATAGCAGATCGGGGATATATGAAAAGCACACTTATTAAAAATCGTCTTGGAAGGGAGGAACTTTTCATCATTCGGGGGAGAAAAGATGTAACCATCACCTACAGGGAAAATGGAAAAACTTACCGCAAATCTCTTGGAAGATTAAAACATTCCCAGGAAAAGCCCCGTCGCTATCGGGACTGTTTTTATCAAGGCAGGAAAGAGATAAAAGTGGATGTAATTGTTTACAGAGGAAAAGGTTTTAAAGAGCCCTGGTTTCTCCTTGTCCCTTCTGGGAAAGAAGATATCCTTCCTACCGAAATAGTAGTGAAGTTTTACCGAAGAAGAATGAGGATTGAGGTAACCTTCCGGGATTTTAAATCTCACTTAGGTGTAAGGGGGCTCTCTCTTAAGGTAAGAAAAAGACAAAGATTAGATCGCCTCCTGGGAGTGATGGTTTTAACCTACGTTCTTCTTTTAGTTTTAGGAATAGGTGAGATAGGTAGATTATTGCGAAAAAGAATTGAGATCCTTCGCCCTAAAGCAAGACATGGAACAAGGAAGACTTTAAGTGTACTTACTATCTCCCTTTTTGCAATTTCGGATACTTTTCTTTTAACTCGTGATAACCTAATAAATGTTCTAACTGAATGTTTTACCCTACTGCAAAGAGAAAAAGTGTTTATGCTCTCTTCTTTTGAATGCGGTTTATAAAATCCTTTCTCTCACTAATACCCGATAGATCCTTTATCTGAGGCTTATTGATTTTTGGCTAAGAGTAGGCCAGTTTTTGATAATAGTTTCTCCGACAATGGAAAAATTTAGGGTAGATATCCTGTCTCTCTCTTTATTTTTAACCTCGCTTCCACAATTAAATATCAAAATCGGAACTTTTTTGATTTGAGTAGTTAGGTAACTGAAACCCTCTATATATAGTATAACAGTAACTATGTATATAAGAAAAAAAGTTAAAGATGAGGTATACGAGAACTACCTTTTAGTTGAGTCTGTTGCAACTCCGGGACCTCGCCAGAGGACTATTTGTTCTCTTGGCCATCTTAAACCGAGACCGAAGGAGTAATGGCTTCGTCTTGCCAGAAAGGTAGAGGCTGCCCTCAAGGGTCAGCTAATCTTTGGGGAAGCAGAACCTGAAGTAGAAGAACTGGTAAGAAAAGCTAGGGAGTTTAAATCTCAGAATAAAAAATCAGACGTTTTCATTAAGAAAATAGAAAAAGGTAATGAGCTCTTTATCCTTTGTATTAGCGAGGGGAGAGGAGAAAAGGACAAATCGATTAGAGAATCTCACGAGAAAAAGCTAATAGATGATCTTAAGAAATTAGCTAAAAAGATTGATAAGGGACGATTAAAAAAGAAAGAAAAGATTTATGAGGCGATTGGAAGAATCAAAGAGAGATATCCCTGTGTAGCACACTACTACAAAATAGAGTACGATAATCTCACTAAAAGGTTATCCTATCAAGAGAATACTGAGAGGAAGTCCATTGCAGAAACCTTAGATGGAAGCTACATGCTAAGGATAGATAGATGTGATATGAGTGATGATGAGGTGTGGCGCACCTGCTCACTTTTAAGCAGATGTGAGAATGCTTTTGGTAATATGAAAAGCCCATTATGTGAAAGACCAATTTTCCATCAATTAGAAAGACACGTTCAAACACACATCTTTTTATGTATCCCTGCTTATCATCTGTTAGTAGCTATTGAAAAGACTCTTCTCGATAAGGGGATGCAGGTCTCTTGGGGAACAATCAAGGATACACTAAAAACTCACCAGGTTGCAACAGTTATTCTGCCGATAACTAGCAGTGAGATTTTAAAAATTCGTCGAGGGGTCAATGTAGAACCTAACCATCTTGAAATCTACAAGAACCTTGGTATTCTCTCTGCAATTATGAACCCTATCAAAACATGACATACTAAAAATATAGTAACTGAACGAACTCGCAAGCTCCCATGAATAGAGGATTCTTTCTTAAAAATGTGGAAGTAGGGTTAGTATATTTTTACCTTAAAAATGCCTACATCTTTGTTTTTTTCTTAGTTTTCACCCAAAAACTGGGGGATGGCAAGGTGTCAAGCCATGTTAGCTAAATTTTAAAAGTGCACTATTTTGCACTATTTA
>JAYEHT010000100.1:0-3174 GCA_034659655.1 Candidatus Aerophobota bacterium
CGAGATTACTTTAAAAAGAGGGGGCAGAGTGAGGTTGACCCGGGGAAAGTAGAAACTTTCGAATTAGTGGAACAAGCTTACCGAGATATCATTACCCAGCTTACCGGTGAGAGCCTTCTTTTGAAAATTCTCCCCAAAGGAACAGGGGAAAGGATAATCAATTTTTTTCACATCACAACGCCACTCCCTTATCCAGATAATATCTTTGCTGTAAGAAATCTTTATCGAAATCTCTCTTTGCCCACTACTATTTCTCAGGGTGAAGTGATAGGAAGAGACAGAAAAGTGGATAGTAACCATTTAGAGATGTTTCTTCTCAGAACCAAGGCTGGAGAGGGGGTAGTTATTCCCTGTCGAGGAGAAAATGTTCTCTCTCTCACTTTCAGAGCGGAGACTTTTGAAAATATCCAGAGGAGAAATCTTCCCTTAGAGGCAGTGCTCTATGTAGGAAGAGATGAAGAAAAGGAGGCTTTACTCGGTTTTAATTCCATAAATCCAGAACACCTCACTCCGGAGAAGATGAAAGAGACAGGGATGCGTATCCAAAACGCTCTTTTGGATACTTTCCGACAGGAAGACTCTCTTATAGGCTACTATTTTAGAGAATTACCCGGTGTTTATGGCAAGCAGAGATGGAGACATCCCCTTTATCTGTGGACCAATCTGGTGCATCTCGGCTTTCCCTGGCTTTTCATCTCTCATGGCATTCCTGCTTTTGCTGTCGTTGCCTGTACCTGGATTTTCTGGGATTTCTTGTGGAATTCTCAACAGGCGAACAGATGGCAGGATTATTTTCAGAATATTATAGAGGGAGCAAATAAAGCCTATCATAATGTTAATTTAAGAGTGATGGTTCACTCTGGCCTGGGAGATGTGAATGCTACAATTAAGAGTGGTGGACCCGAGGGCTATAGAGATGCCTTAGAAAAGATTGAAGAATACCATTTCCCTAAGAAATTCAGAGATATGGTCTTGCTCAACAGCATCACCATGGAGACTCCTCAGTTAAAGGACTTTCAGCGGGAAGCAAATGATTTCACTACTTTACCCGTTTCCGCTTTTTGCTATGATGAAAATAAGATTAAATCGTTGGGAGAGATTACAAGATAAAATGTGGAGGAGATAAGATGAAAGCCAGAAGTCTTATTTTGTATGCCTCATGGACGGGAAATACTAAAATAGTTGCTGAAAATATTGCAAAGGGACTAAAGAGGAAAAAAATTGAAGCAGAGGTAAAGAATATTAAAGAAGCAAAATTAAAGGATGTGGAGCCATCCGATATTTTAATTGTGGGAAGTGCCACTCACGGGGGTAAAGCTTTGCGTTCTGTTAAATCCTTTTTTGAAAAGCTGCCCGAGGATGCATTAAAAAATAAAATAGGGGCCTCTTTCGCTGTTCATGGAGGACGAGGAGGAGAGAAGGTTGTTGAGGAGATAAAAAGATATTTCATAGGAAAAAGTATTAAGAGCGTCAGATTAAGCCTTCTTATAGCTGCTGGTGTTCCCTTGCTTCCTATAAGGAGACCTAAAGAAGCTGATTTAAGAAAGTGTGAAGATTTTGGAGGAAAGATAGCCGAACAGAAAAGGTGAAGAAGGCATTAATTATCTTTACCCCCTTATGCTTATCAAATATTATGCACCAAAACAGTTTGACAGCAGAACTTTGAGTTTTTGTTCTAAAATTGAATAAGAATAGTATCGCTTTCCCAATGCATAATTATGCTCAACCATCTCCCTGGCTAATTCAGGATTCTTGAGAATTTTTCTTGTGAGGTTAACCGTATCATCATCAACATAATCATTCAGTTCAATAGCTTCAAAGCCTCTTGGTTTAATATCTGTAGCATATATAGAATAGTTATTGACTACAATTGGTTTACGAAAGTAAATGGCTTCCAGAAATGCATTGCCGAAACCTTCAAAATTGGAAGGGTAGGTTACCAGATCAGCGTGAGGATAGATATCTTGAGGAGCATATATTTTTCTTCCATCATCTGTCCTGCCGCGATAACTTTTAATAATATCAGAAACAAATAGTGTATTGACATTCATCATTGAGGAGTAGTCCCGTACCCTTCTCTCGTATTCATAACCCTCATCGCCCGAAGCATAAGAGATGACCAGTTTTGCTTTCATATTTAGCCTTCTTACCAGCTCTATAGAATGTTCAATTCCCTTGCGCTTTACCACCCTTGTTGGTTGTAGAATCAGAAGCTCATCTTCAGCAAGACCTAAAGATTTCCGTATATCGGACGAATAATCATCAACAGATGGGGGATTGTCAAAATCCATTACATTGGGAACTATCATTGCTGAAATACCTGTTCTTAAACTTAGCTGGTTATCTGCTGATGAGTTTATTACTGCATGATGAATGGATGGCAGGTGAGGGGGGAACGCCATATCCAGATAATCCCAAACGCCATTTACTAAAAACCGTTTGCGTTCCCAGAAAAAATCGTGATGATGGGCAATTGTTGGAATTCTTGTTTCGGAGATTACCTCAGTGATAGCAATACCAAGAGGAATATTTAAAGGAATAGTGATAGCATTCTCCGGGATGAGAATATCAATTTTAAAAGCTTTAATGAATTCATAAATCTTTTCTTTAAGCTTTTCTTTTATTTGATGGATTTTTTTGGTAACAGATGGACTTCGCCTTCGAACATTGAAGCATTTCCTGAAGATCTCTCGAATTTCTGGATGATTGAAATGCGCTTCTTCTACCAGGAATGAACTTTGAGGAGGTCTATCAAGCTCACCAGCCATATAAAAGCAGCTATGACCTTCCTTTCCAAAGACTTTAGCCCACTTTGCTGTTTCCAGGGAAACCCCATCGTTTCCTGCAAACCGGGTGGATATAAATCCAATATTTCTTTTCATCATACTACATTACCTTACTTTATTTCTATGCAGACAGACATCCTTGAAACATAATAACAGTTTTAAAATAAAAAGTCAATCAGCTCAATCTCTTCCTACGCTAATTCTAAAAAAATTGCCAGAGCTGTAAATATTTGATATATTAGATAGAAAAATTAAAGGGAGTTATATGGCTAAAATTGAGGTTACTATTTTAGGGACAACTGCAGGCATTCCCACACGGGAAAGAGCTCATCCAGCTATACACCTTAGCTACAGAGACAGAAATGAGTTTTGCTATCTATTTGATTGT
>JAYEHT010000101.1:0-3126 GCA_034659655.1 Candidatus Aerophobota bacterium
AAAGTAGCTAAAGAAACTCAATCTCAATTTTATGAGGATTTAAAAAATAGAGGGAAAGAGGTATTAAAAGAGTTGGAAGGGGAAAGAGTTTTTGTTTTAGTTTCTCGACCCTATAATGGGTGCGACCCGGGATTAAATCTGGATATAGTTGAGAAGATGAGAGACTTAGGAATGCTGGCTATCCCTATGGATTTTTTAGATTTATCTTCCTTTTCTATTCATAAAAATTATCCCAATATGTATTGGGGATACGGGCAAAAAATTATCTCAGCAGCCAGAGCAATTAAGAACACTGATAATCTTTATCCTGTATATATTACCAACTTTGGCTGTGGACCAGATTCTTTTATTACTAAATACTTTGATGAAGAGATGGATAGACCCTGGTTAGAACTCCAAATAGATGAGCATAGTGCGGAAGCTGGTATTATTACTCGTTTAGAAGCTTTTCTGGATAGTATTAAAAATCAGAAAATCAGAAAAAAGGAAGAGTTTAAAGAGCCTAAGAGGTTAACTTCAAAGGATGAGCAGAGAACAGTTTACATTCCTTATATGGATGACCATTCTTATGCTCTGGAGGCTGCTTTCAAGGCCCTGGGTAAGAGAGCAAAAGTTATGGAAGTTAGTGATTCAGAGTCTTTACAAATAGGGCAAAGGTATAGTAATGGCAAAGAGTGCTATCCCTGTATTTTAACTACAGGGGATATTCTTAAGGTGATAGATAGGAATGGGCATCACCCTGAAAACATTGCCTTCTTTATGGGAACAGCGCAAGGACCATGCAGATTTGGACAGTACTACGATTTCCAAAGACAGCTCTTAAAAAGGCTTGGTTATTCAGATATTCCTATAATTTCTCTCAATTCAGAAAATAGCTATGGAGGTTATGGAGTAAAATTTACCAAATTGGCCTGGGAAGGTATTGTAGCTATAGACATATTGAGAAAGGTCCAGAGGATTATAAGGGTAGATGAGATAAACAGAGGAGAAACAAATAAAGTATATTTAAAGTATAGGAATAAAATTTGTAAGGCAATTAGTGAAAGAAAAGGGATAACAGATATAATGAAAGAGGCAGCCGATGCTTTTAATAAGATAGATAGAGAAGATAAAGATAAGCCCGTAGTAACGATAGTAGGAGAAATATATGTAAGACATAATCCTTATGCTAATGAGTTTCTCATAGATGAATTAGAAAGGCTGGGATTAAAGGCAGAGTTAGCCTCTATGAGAGAGTGGTTTATGTATACCAATGAGATGCATAAAATGGTTGCTTTAACTGAAGAGGGATTATGGGAGTTAATTAAAAATAGAGTGAGAAATCTATTCCAGAGAAAAATTGAAGAAAGACTTGAGGCTTCTTTTAAATCTTTAATAAAAGGATATAAGGAACCGGATATAAGTGAGATTCTTACCTCAGGAGAGGAGTATGTAGATAGATCTTTAAGGGGGGAAGCCATCTTGACCATAGGGAAGACTCTGCACTCTATAAAAAGAGGTAGAGATGGAGTAGTTAACGTGATGCCCTTTACCTGTATGCCGGGAAATATAGCCGCTGCTGTAAACGCTCAAATAGAGAAAGACTATCCTGATTTTCCCATTATCAGTTTATCTTATGATGGTTCTCGCCAGGCTAACTATTTGAACAAAATAAGAACATTTGCTTTCCAGGTTCACAGCTATCATAAGAAGTGATCTCCTTAAGATTCTCACGCCCCCTTAGACAGCTTCACATCTAATAGGGTGAGCAATGAGGGAAAAGAGAACCTTGAAATTCCTTAGACCATCTTCTATAATCCTTGAGGTGCCAGTCTTTTTTTGAGCCCCTTTTTCCCATAGCCAAATCTTCAATACCGCATTTGGCATCTGTGCAATAAAGGCAGTCTCCTCTACATTCACAGGCGGGATAAAATCTCTTCCCTTCTCTTTTGTATATAGGTATATCTATTCCTTCGCAGTTATGCGAACTCATAAATTCTTTATTTAACCCTTTAATTTCTCCCTTTTTAATCTCATATTCCATACATAAGGCAAAAGTCAAATTTTTTCTCTCACAGATATTGCGCAAAGAGTCAAATATTCTCTTTCTATAGTTTATGTCAGCATGAAGAGAAGCATCTATATTTTCCTTATAGATTCTTTGATAATCCCATTTTATTCCGGTCCCAAAGTATCTTTCTAATTCAGAAAGAATATCATTCTTAATTTTAAGGGGAATGTCTAAAACGCTGGCAATAATATGAGCGGCTCCCTTTGATTTAGCTCTCTCTATTATTTCTACTAAATCTTTTACCTTATCAGTAACGTAGGGTAGAATGGGATCGATACGGCAGACAGCAAAGATTCCTTCTCTGGAGAGCCTTTCAAGGTTCTCAAACAAAACCTCCGTTGAAGCACCGTTAGGAGAAAGAATCTTTCTTAAGTTCTCCTGAAGAGTGAGAATGGAAACCTGTCCAAAGGAGTGTTTTTGCTCTTTTATCAGTTCTAACGCTTCTTGAGGAATTCTGGCTTTGGTGATAAACTCAATGGGAATATTTCTCTCTACAAATACCCTTATTATCTTTTCTGAAAGATGATACTTCTCATTTAGCTTTTGAAAAGGCTCAGTAACCGGGCTTAAGTAGCCGCAGGAAGCAACATCGATAGAATCGAGTTGCTCGGCAATAACTCTGTCAAAATCTTTGGCTACACTGATAATACCCTTCTCTTTAAATGTTTGGAAGTATCCAGGAAAAGAGAGGCTGTAGCAGAAAAAACACCCTATTCCACATCCGTTGTAGGGATTAATCAGCATCCTCTCGGAGGTGCACTCTCTTTTTCCTGACCACCACCCATGAAGCTCCTTTTTTGTAGAGATAAGAATGTGTTTTCGCGGCTTATCTATAACTTCATAATCCCTTTTATTTATCCTGATTTTCATTATCAATAAAACTCTTATTTTTATCCTTTAAACCTGACTTTCGCCAATACGAGGTTCTGTTCTCTGAAAACTGCATAGTTTGGTTGTTTTAGACTTTTTATTTGTATTACCCAATATATTAATTAGAACTTATTATCTTAATATAGTCCCTTGACAAATTTTGAGGTTGTGATATACTATAATTAGTATTACCCTGGGAGATAATC
>JAYEHT010000102.1:0-15892 GCA_034659655.1 Candidatus Aerophobota bacterium
TTATGTCGGGTATAATTCTCCTCGTAGATGATTTTCCCTTCTTTATCTATAATTACAGCGTTCACACTTATGGAACCTAAATCAAGTCCCAATAAGTATTTATCTTTTTCTTCCAAACTCATCTCTTAATCCTCCGCTTCAAAAAACTCCGAGCATAAACTTATTTTTTGATTTTAACACATTACGGTGAGATGTCAAAAAATTAAACTCATCAGTTAGAGATTTTTGAAAAGGTTAGAAATCTCTGATTTCACAGATAAAAGTCCAAATTACACAGATTAGATTATCAGAGGGCTCTGGAGGTTTTTCAGAGGCCTCAGTTAAATGTTTGACACGGGGGAATTGAAGAGAAAATCGAGGAAAAGGGCATTAAATCCTAAATATAAAGGAGATTATTCCCCATTGTCTCTCTTCTCCCTTGATAGGTTCAAATTTCCATTTTCTTAAAGCCTGAGAAGCAGATTTATCAAACTCTGACCATCCTGAGGTTTTATGAACTCTTGTTTCACTGACTTCTCCGGTGGGAAGCACCCAAAATTTTAACTCTAATTTCCCTGTAGTGCCTTTTTTTTCTGCACTGGCAGGATAAATAGGGTTTACCTGCCTTAAAATTTTTCTTCCGCCTGCTGGTCCTTTAATTCCCAGGGGGGGAGATCCCTTCGACTCTTCTTCGCCTGCGCCTTTTTCATAGGAAGGTCTTCCTTCGGGAGCCAACCCGGCTTTGGGTGAAAGATAGGCCTCTTTACCAGCTAGTTGACCTGCAGAGGTTTTTTCCTTTTGAGGAGAATAAAGGGAGCCTGTCTCCTTTGTGGGCATGGATGATTTGACTTCTATAGAAGGATTAAAACTGGGGGAAGGGAGAGGAATTCCTGTTTTAACTGCACTCTTCGTAGAAGGCAGCATTACGGGAAGTCTTTTACTTGCAGAGGGAGAAATTTCTACAGGGCCTACTTTTTTGACCTCTGGTTTTGCTTCCGCTTTCGCAGTTACTTTTTTTGTTTTTGGAGCCTCTGGTTTTGCTTTTGTCTTTACCTCCGTTTTTTTAGCTACAGAAACCTTTTTCTTTTTAATAGGTTCAGGTTTAGGTTTTGGAGGTGGAGGAGGGACTATTAAGGAAACCTCTACATATTTTGGGGGAGGCTTTAAAGGGATATTAAGAGCAGGAATCAGAAAAAGAGAAAAATGAACAACACAAGATACCCACAGACTAATTTTGAAATAATCTTTCTTCAATTTTATCTCCTTTGGGGAGTGGTAAGGATTCCTAATTTGCCTGCTCCTCCCTGCTTAGCCAAATCCATAACTTCCACTACCCTGCCGTGTCTGACATTTTTATCAGCATTTACGATCACCAGTCCCCCTTTACCTTTTAATTTACTTTTTAAAATAGCCACTAACTTCTTTTCACTTACAGAAGTTCTCCCTATATAAATTTTATTGTCTTTGGTGATGGAGATAATAATGTTTTCCTCTATCTTTTTTTGTGGTGTAGTGGTTGTAGGCAGATCTACCTTCATTCCTTGACGAATAGTAGCAAATGATGTAGAAACCATAAAGAATATAAGAAGTAAAAAGATAACATCAATGAGAGGAGTTAAATTGAAAATTATCCCCCTTTCCGACTTAAGACGACGAAAGCGCATTTTTTTACCTCCTTAGCTTGATAATAATTCCAGAAACTTCCCTGAGGCATCTTCAAATATTCGAACGAGTTTGTCTGTGTGGTGAGTAAAATAGTTATAAAATACGAGTGTTGGTATAGCTATACTCAAACCGACAGCAGTAGTAATTAAAGCCTCAGCAATTCCCCCTGCCAGAGCCCCCGCTTCGCCTACTCCCTGAATGGCAATTACATTGAAAGCTTTTATCATTCCAAATACTGTTCCCAATAATCCTAAAAGGGGTGCTATAGTGGCGATAGTTCCCAGAATTCTAAGGTGCTTTTCTAAATAAGGAACTTCTAAAGAGCCGGCGTCCTCTATAGCTTCTTTAATCTCATCCCTTGTCTTATCTCTTTTTTCAATTGCTTTCCGGAAAATTCGTGATGGAGGAGAGGAAGTCATCTCACAGAGAGCAGTAAGTTTATCTATTTTTCTGTCATCGTTGCTATTTAAGATTTTTTTTGCTTTTTCAATAAATGAGTTTGCCTTTCTCCCAATCACTCCTAAGGATAAGAATTTCTCAATTATAATAGTAAGTGAGAGGATAGAACAGAAAACAAGGGGAACCATTAACCATCCGCCCTTCATTAGAAATTGAAGCATTTGACCTCCTTTTCTTTTTATATTAATCTATTTATTTTTTTTGTCAATGAACCTGTTACTCCTTTTTATAACCGATATCTTTCCGATAATACATCCCTTCAAAATGAATTTTGTTTATTGCTCGATATGAATCTCGTATAGCTTCTTTTAAATTCTTGCTCAGAGCTGTGATTCCTATTACTCTCCCTCCGCTGGTTACTATATTTCCATTTTCTCTTTTTACCCCTGCATAAAAGGGGAATATGTTTTTTAGTCGAGCTATATTCTCCAGTCCTTCAATTTTCTTTCCTTTCTCATAGCTTTTAGGATAGCCTTTTGAGGCAAGAATAACACATACTGCTGCTTGAGAACGCCATTCAAGAATTATCTTATTTAGTTTTCTCCTGGAAACTGCTAAAAGAAGATTCAACAGGTCGGTTTTTAAACGGGGAAGGATTACCTGGGTTTCTGGGTCTCCAAAGCGAGCGTTGAATTCCAACACCTTAGGTTGGCCTCTTTCTATCATTAATCCAGCATATAGAACTCCTCTATATTCCCTTTTCTCTTTTTTCATTCCCTTTAAAGTAGGAATTATTATCTCTTTTATTATCTTTTTATATAGGGAAGAGGAGAGGGGAGCAGGGGAATAAGCTCCCATTCCTCCCGTGTTAGGGCCTCTGTCTCCCTCATAAATTCTTTTATAATCCTGGGAGGAAACCAATGATTTAATGCTTTCCCCATCGGTAAGAACAAGAAAGGAGATCTCTTCTCCTTTTAGCTTCTCTTCTATTACTGCCTTTTCTCCAGCTTTGCCAAAAGCTTTCTTAACCATAATTAGATTTAGAGCTTCTTTTGCCTCCTTTTCATTGGTAGCTATTAATGAGCCTTTCCCTGCTGCAAGGCCATCTGCCTTTATTACCCTGGGGCACCCCTTTTTTTTAATGTATTCCATTGCTTTATCCGGGTCTGAAAATACTTTAAAATCAGCGGTAGGGATCCCATATTTTTTCATAAATCTTTTAGCAAAGACCTTACTTCCTTCCAATAAAGCGGCCCTCTTAGAGGGACCGAATATAGAATGTCCCTTTTTTTGAAAATAGTCTACAATACCATTAACTAAGGGAACTTCCGGTCCTGCTATGCTGAAGTCTATCTTCTCTTTTTTCACTAACCGGTCAAGATGGGAGAAGTTGCTTTCATAATCGAGCTCTACACATTGAGCAATCTTTGAAATACCAGCATTTCCGGGGACAGCATAAATTTTCTCTATATTGTTGCTTTGAGATAGCTTCCAGCATAGAGCACATTCTCTTCCCCCTCCCCCTATTACTAAAACCTTCATTATTACCTCTATTCACTGATTTTAAAGATTTTTCTCTTATCCTCCAATTCTTTAATTTGGTTTCTCTGGTTTTTTTGGTTTCTTTGGTTTTCCCTCTAATCCTCTAATCCTTTAATCCTGCTTTTTTCCTTTCATTCCATAATATGCGGATAAACATAAGGAGGAGCTTCTGGATAAAACTCAACCCGAATTTGAGGAAAAGCCTTTATGTAAAACATAGCCCAATATTCTCTTTCTGGTTTAACTTTAATTGATAATTGGGCAGCCCAACAATGGAGGTCTCGCCAGATAGAGTATTTTTCCTCTGAGATTTTCCCTGTCTCCAAATCGTAACGGTCATACCCGGATATCCTCCATTTTTTTCCTAAACTGATTCCTTCCTGGAGAATAAAATCATTCTCCCCCTCATCTACATCTTTATTTACTCCTGCATTTATATGCCAATTTTTCCCTTTTAAGTCAAGACTGCTTATTATCTTTTTGTATTCTTTATCGTAATAATCGTAAAGAAAATAGAAGTTTATGTAGTTTAAAAGAGGCACAGGAGGAGTAAAACGAAAATTTCCCTCCAGGGAGGAGAGTCTCCTCTCTTCCTTGGTTAAATTGTATCCCATACTTAAATTTCCTGAGGAAAAGGATCTTCCTTTATAATAAAGGTGAGTTCTCGCCCCTAACTTTATTAAATTTGGAGGGTGGATATCCTTTGTTTTTTTCTCGTAATCCCCCAAACTGAATGGCAGGCTGAAATCGTTTTTATCTTCGGTAGAATGGTAATAACTGGTGTAGGGTTCCAGTAAATATGTATAATTTTCTTTACGACCACCGTGAGTCTGAAAAGATAAGCTCAATTTTTGATAGGGTATTCTTCGATAACCATCCTTTTCTTGTTCACTATTATACCAGAATAGATGATATCCCGCTTGCGTTCCCATCTTTAGTCGTTTAAAAATGGTAAAAGAACGCGAGAGCTCAAGGAAAGATTCGGTACGGATAATATTATCTTTCCCTTTTCTAAAATTGATAGTCTCTGCCCCCTTTTTGAGAGTAAGCTCAGGTCCTTTTATTTTTTGAGAAGGAAAACTGAGTTTAATCTGAGGCAAACGCTCTATAGTCCCTTCGATAAATGGATTTACCTCAGGTTCAAACAGAAGATTAACATTATAATCGCTCTTCTCATAATTTAAGGAGATAAAAGAAGAAGGAATTTCATCATTTTTTTCTTCTTCTGGAAAGTAATCCTTTAAAAAATATCTATCGCTTACACGGTCTAAGCTAATTTTCAAAGAAGTGGACCTGGAAAAAGAGTGCTTGTGTCTTAATTTCAATCTCCACCTTTTCTCCCTGGAGTCTTTCTCTTTAGTAAAATAGGTTCTTATCTCTCCCGCCCCTCCTCTTAGTCTGTAGGAGATGTCTAATCCTTCTGCCCATCCTTTCTTTTCTCTATAATTCAGATGGAAAGTCCCCCGAAGCTGAGGAGAGGCATAAAAATAGTATCCACTTCTTATATACCAGCCAGCAAAGTCACTGTATCCTATACTGGGAAAGATTAATTTATTCTCCTTCTTGAAATTCCTTACAAAAATAGGGAGCCAGAAGAGCGGTATCTCTCCTGCATAAAAGGTAACTTTTTCTGCAATAATTTCTTCTCCTATATATAATTTAATCTTATCAGCTTTTATTTGATAATGGGGAGGGGAAAGATTGCAGGTGGTAAGGCTTGCATCTAATAGTTCTATGAGTTCAGGGGATATATAGGCTTTCTTTGCTTTATAAAAGACGAGCTCTTCCCTTCCTTTTGGATAAAAGATTATTCCCTTTCTTTTTTTTAGATTATATTCGAGTTTTTCTCCCCTTACCTCATCTTTTCCTATTTGTAAGTTAACTTTTCCCTCAGCTACAAGGTCAAAATTTTCTAAATCTAATTTTATATTATCAGCTTTTATCTCGGTATTTTCATATATTAGCTTTGCTTCTCCCAACATTTCGAGAAGAGGAGGATTTTCAATCCAGTAAAGATGATTTGCCTGAAATTCAATTTGAAAAGCAGAGGAGGAAGAAGAAGAAGTTATAATAAAAAAAATTACTGCTCCTATCCCTACCTTCCAGATTTTCAATCCCCCTCCCCTTACAGTTTGAAATTTTCTCCTAAAAATATTTTTTTTGCTTTTTCACTTTGGGTAAGTTCATTGCGCCTGCCGGCAATAAGTATCTCTCCCTGATGCATAATATAAGAAAAGTCGGTAATTTGTAAAGTATCCCTTACATTATGATCGGTTATAATTACACCTATGTTTCTCTTTTTTAATCCGAAGATAATTGTCTGCAGGTCAGAGATGGTGATAGGGTCTATGCCGGTAAAAGGTTCATCGAGAAGAATAAAGGAAGGAGTAATAACCATAGCTCTTGCTATTTCTACCCTACGCCGTTCTCCCCCAGAAAGAACATATGCTTTTTTTTCTTTAAGATGAGAGATTCCTAATTCTGAGAGTAAAAAGTTTGCTCTTTCTTTCCGTTCTCCAGGGGAGAGATTTAATGTTTCCAGGATAGCTAAGAGATTTTCCTTAACAGTAAGTTTTTGGAAGACGGAGGACTCTTGCGGAAGGTAAGCGATCCCTTCTCTTGCTCTTTTATATGTGGGAAGATGGGCGATTTCCTCTTTCCCTAAAAAAATTTTTCCCCTATCAGGTTTAACTAATCCGAGGATCATATAAAAAGTAGTAGTTTTTCCTGCTCCATTAGGTCCTAAGAGGCCTATTATTTCTCCCTTCTTTACCCCAAGAGAAATTCCATTCACTACCGGGGTTCTCTGGTAAATTTTAGTAAGTCTCTCCACCCTCAGTTCCAATTCTCTCTCCCTCTTCTAAAGAATAAACTGCTTTTACAGGTAGTCCTTCCGCTTCCATTTTCTCTCTATCCAGCCAGATAGCTACCTTTACAGCTGAAAGCTCATTCCCTAAATCATCTTGATAATGAACTTTTTCTTCCAAGAAGAGCTTGTCGTCTTCAGCAGTATAAGTGACCGATTCGCAGGTAGCTTCTCTTTTTTCACTTAATTGTTTTACCCACACTTTCCCTGTAGCAATAACTTTTTTTAACTCGCGCTCTTCAGTTAAATATACTTCAACCCTATCTGCTTCAAGTATTACATTTTCCCAGGTAGCTTTTACTTCCCCTTCGTAAATAAGTATCTGCTTCCCATAGTCTATTCTTTGATGGAGGGAAGTAACCACCAGTTTTTTTTGAGTGGTTTCCGCTTTACTCATCCCTCCAGTAGTTCCAATGCTTAAAATCACCACCATTATTACCGGATATATCCATTTCCTCATCATTAATTAGCCTCCTATTTTACTTTGATAAATGTAGTAGCTTCCTTTATTTCTACGCGGGTCAAATCAGGGTTAGCAGTTAAACCCTTTCCCTCCATTACAAAATCTCCTCTCCTTAAAACGACCTTTTCTTTAGTATATACCTTTTTCTCTGAAACTATCCATTTTAGTTCCGATGTAGAAAGTTCAGTCTTATCTACATAAGATATAAGTTTAATATTCTCCTTAAGTGATACATTAGATGTGCTACTATCCATTATTGCTATATCTGCCTCTCCCCTTGAAGCAAGTTGTCCATTATTTAAGAATTCAATCCCCACCTTGTTTAAGATTGTCTTCTCGGTAAACTGCTTCGCAGAATCAGCCTTCAGTTGCCAAATTTTTTCTCCTTCCGTACTCCATCCTGTTATTCTTAATCCTTCTGCTTGCAAGAGAGGAATATTCTCTTTTCTTACTACTAGAGGATATTTCTCTTTTTTTGTCTTGTAGCTTGAAAGAAGAGAAAAGCTGATTATCCCTATAATTATAGCCACCAATACAAATAAGTTTTTCTTTCTCATACCGGTAATTTCTCTACCTTCGTTAGATACCTGCTATCTAACGGGTCTGCTATTTTTAATCCTCTATTATATTAGAGGAAATTTTGCGTATGTCAACCTGATTATGGAGAAATATTAGTGGTGAGTTTACGGCTATCGAGGGACTTTCCCCGAAGGAGCCTTATAGGAGCTACCTTAACCCCGTTAGATATTTATCTATCTAATGGGGTTAACGAGTCTTCGAGTTGAGGAAAAAGAAAAATTTACTGTTTGAGGAGGTGAAGCCTCCGAGTTGCTCTGCCTATTTTTAAGGGGGAGCAGCGTAAGAAGAGAGGGGGAAATGCGGAGCATTGCCCCCTCAAGATGAATTAAATTTTTCCCGTAGCTAAGAAGACGAGCAGAAACAATCTAAAGCGGATATACTCTGGCGATGAGGGAAAAGTCCCGAGATATACTTGAACATTTTTAAAAAGTTGGTATTATTGGTTTTAAATCTTTAACATAAAAGGTTTTTAAATGCATCAAATAAGAGCAAGGATTTTGTCCAATCAAAAGGTTATTGAGAAATGCTGTAAAATGAGTTTATATGCTCCGGAGGTTGCTCAACAAGCTTCTCCAGGGCAATTTATACATATTAGATGCACTGATGGATCTAATCCTTTAATGAGGCGTCCGTTTAGCATTCACCAGGCTAAAGGGAAAAAAATAGAGATTCTTTATGAAGTGGTGGGTAAAGGAACGCATCTCTTATCTAATAAGAGGGTAGGGGAGGAGGTGGATATTTTAGGACCTTCGGGAAGAGGATTCAGGATAAATCCCTCTTTAAGAAGGGCTATATTGGTAGCTGGAGGAATAGGAGTAGCTTCTCTTTACTTTTTGGCCCATAAATTAATGGAGATTTTGGAGAAAGAACAAAAGAAAAGTTCTATTCCCCTGCCCCTGATTCTCATTGGAGCAAAAAATAAGGGAAAAATTTTAGAGGAAGAAGAGTTTAAGAGCTTAAAGGTAGAAGTAAAAGTAGCTACCGATGATGGAAGTAAAGGGTTTAAAGGAGAAGTTGTTGATTTTTTTACAAGTTTATTTCTTACTCCAGACTCTTTATCTTCTGTGAATGTCTATGCTTGTGGTCCTCTCCCTATGTTAAAAAAGATAGCTATATTAAGCCATAAATACAAGTTTTCCTGTCAATTGGCTCTGGAGCAAAAAATGGGTTGTGGGATAGGAGCTTGTTTGGGATGCGTTATAAAGGGAAAGGATGGCTATTTACGTGTATGTAAGGATGGCCCTATTTTTGATGCGGAAGAGATAGATTGGAATGCAATAAATGGTGAATGAAAGAGGAGAAAAAATGGCTTTTTTAAGTAATAGAAAAAGGTTAATTTTAGCTCTGGATGTAGATACTCGAAAGAGAGTGGAGGATTTAGTAGATAATTTAAGTGAATTTATGGCAATGTTTAAAGTAGGCCCTCGTTTATTTACTAAATACGGACCCCCAATTATAAAGTCTATCCAGAAAAGGAAAGGTAAAGTCTTTTACGATGCCAAATTTTATGACATTCCCTCGGTTATAGAAAAAGCTGCCCAGAAAGTAGCGGAAATGCAAGTAGATATGCTTACTCTTCATACCTTAGGAGGCTCGGAGATGATGGAGGCAGCAATAAAAGGAGCAAAAAAAGAGAATGAGAAGATTAAGGTAATAGGAGTTACCATTTTAACTTCCTTGACTTCCCGGATTATAAAGGAAGAATTGGGAATAGAGAAGAAGGTAAATGAAGAGGTTATTCACTTAGCTAATTTAGCTAAAAAAGCTGGTTTAGATGGAGTTGTCTCTTCTCCCTGGGAAGTTGAGGATTTGCGCAAGCTATTGGGAGAAGATTTTTTTTTAGTTGTTCCGGGAATAAGAGCTTTGGGGGGAGAAAAAAATGAGCAGAAAAGAGTAGCCAGTCCTCGAGAAGCAATAGTTAAAGGAGCTGATTTTTTAGTAATAGGACGTCCTATTCTTGCCTCAAGTAATCCTGTAGAAGCAACTAAAAAAATATTAAAGGAAATAGGAGGTGAGAAAGATGAGAAATGTTATTGCTAAATTATTTCATAAATCCCCTTTTGAAGCTTTATACAAGCATATGCTAAAAGTAAAGGAGTGTTCCGATTTATTAAAACCTCTTATGGAAACCTTTATCTCCAGGAATAGAGAATTGATTGATGAACAAATAAAGGCGATTTCTGATTTAGAGCATGAGGCGGATATAATAAAGGATGAAATTAGAGAACATTTACCTTATCATTTGTTTATGTCTATAAATAGGGCTGACATCCTGCGGTTTTTACATCAGGAAGATGCTATTGCTGATTCTGCTGAAGATGTAGCCAGATTAATAGAAATGCGAGAAACAGAGGTTCCTTCAGAGCTAAAAGAGAATTTAATGGAGTTGGTAAATAAAGTGCTTGAGACTGTGGATTCTCTCAAGAGAATTACTTCCAATATCAAACTTTTATCTCAAAGTTCTTTTTCGAAAAGAGAGGAAGAAAAAATTTCTAATTTAATCAAAGATGTCGATAGAAAGGAATTTGAAGCCGATGTTATTCAACAGAAAGCAACTAAAAATTTATTTCTCCTTGAGGGGAAAATAGACCCTATCTCTGTTGTCATCTTAATGAAGATAGTGAAGGAGTTGGGTTCGGTAGCTGACAACGCTCAAAATACCGGGAGTCAGCTGAGATGTATAATTGCTCGATAGAATTATTAAAAGAAATTTCCTAAAGATAAATCAATGTTTGAGATCCCTTTATTAATTGTAGCAGTAGCTGTTGGTTTATATATGGCTGTAAATATTGGAGCAAACGATGTAGCTAATGCTATGGGGACATCGGTGGGTGCCCGCTCTTTAAGCTTAAGGAAAGCAGTAATCCTGGCAGCGACATTCAGCTTTTTTGGAGCACTGCTGTTAGGTTCTTATGTTACAGAGACTATCAGCAAAGGAGTGATTGACTCTACTTATTTTGTTGATAAATCGGTTTTTTTAATCTACGGGATGATTGCTGTTTTACTGGGCTCAAGCATCTGGATTACTCTCGCCACTTACTTAAAACTTCCCATCTCTACTACCCATTCTGTTATAGGAGCCCTTATCGGCTTTGGTTTAATAGGACCAGGGGCAGGAGGGATAAACTGGAGAGTAGTGGGAAATATTGTTTTAAGTTGGATTTTTTCACCGATGATTGGCGCTCTTGTCGCTTACCTCTTATTTATCGTGATAAAAAAGAGAATTCTTGATGTTGCCAGTCCTCTAAAATCATTAAAAAAAGAGGGCCCTCTCCTTTTGAGTATAGTTTTATTTATTCTCAGTATAGCCTTTATTGGAGGAAGTTTTAAGAGATTCTCAAAGAATTTCACTTTATCCTACACAATAGGAATATCATTAGGAGTAGCTATTGTGGGAGGAATGGGGGCTTACTTTTCTCTTAAAAAATATTCCTTAAACAGAGAGGATGAATACGAAAAGGTAGAAGATTTCTCAAAAATTTTGCAAGTATTAAGTGCTTCCTATGAGGCGTTTGCTCTGGGAACAAATGATGTGGCTAATGCAGTAGGTCCCCTGGCCGCTATCTTTTCGGCATTGAAAACTGGTCACATATCTACGCAGGTTTATGTTTCTCCGTGGGTTCCTGCTCTGGGAGGAGCAGGGTTGGTAATAGGGATATCCATCTGGGGTTATCGAGTTATGGAGACTATCGGCAAAAAGATAACCGAAGTTACGCCCACCCGCGGTTTTGTTGCTGAGTTCAGTGCCGCAAGTGTCGTTTTGGTCTGCTCCCGTCTTGGTATGCCCATCTCTACTACTCATGCTTCTGTGGGAGCAGTTATAGGGATAGGTATGGCTCGGGGAGTTGGAGCTCTCAATTTGAGAGTGATCAGGAATATAATATTTTCCTGGCTTTTTACTCTTCCTATAGCGGCAGGATTAACGATGGGAGTTTACAAAATCTTCATTATTATCTAACAGGGGTTTCTTTTACATATCCTTCTAAAAGGAGGTCGTTTTCTATCTTTTTTAAAGAGTCTATTTTTATATAAGAGGTCTCCTTTAAGAATTTGACTCCTTTTCCTTCAACCCAGGTGATAGATTTTCTTCCTCCTATTATTCGAGGAGCAAGAAAAAGATAAATTTTATCTACTAATTTTTTTTCAAAGAAAGAGCCTATTACTTCTCCTCCACCTTCTATTAAAAGATTCATTATCTCTAATTTCCCCAATTCTCTTACCACTTCCTCTATATCTACTCCATTTTCATTCTCTTTAACTATGGCTATTTTTATTCCTCTACTCTTTAATTCCTTAAATTTTCTTTCATCTGCCCCCGAAGTGGTGAAAATAAAAGTATCTCCTCTATCCTGGTTTTTTAATACTTCTGCTTTTAGAGGGATTCTCAACCTGCTATCCAGTATAATACGGGCAAGATTATTTTTGGAAGGAGCAAGCAGAGAGGGGTCATCTCTGATTATTGTGTTTATACCCACGAGAATGGCATCCATTTTATCTCGCAGGCGATGGGAGAATTTACGTGATTTTTCACTGGTTATCCATTTAGACTCTCCACCAGGAGTGGCAATTTTTCCATCCAGACTTGAAGCTACTTTTACTGTTATAAAAGGTATTCTCTTTTTCATAAATTTTAAAAAGGCTTCATTTACCTTTTTAGCTTCTTCCTCACAAATTCCTATCTCTGTCTCTATTTTCCCTCTTCGCAGTTCTTGCACTCCTTTGCCTGAGTTTATGGGGTTAGGGTCAAGAGTGGCAATTACAACCTTCTTGATGCCCCTTTTTATTATCTCTTTTGTGCAGGGAGGAGTTTTTCCATAATGAGAACAGGGCTCTAAAGTAACATAAAGGGCACTTCCTTCTGCTTCATCTTTTGTTTTCCGAAGAGCATCTATCTCAGCGTGGGGTCCTCCAAAATAGTGATGATAGCCCTGGGCAATCATCTTTCCATTTTTAGCAATTACTGCTCCTACTAGTGGATTTGGTGAGACTTTGCCTTCCCCCTTTTTAGCCAGTTTTAAAGCTAACCTCATCCATTTCTCTTTTTCCATTTATATAAGGTTCTCCTTGATTAGGAGTTCAGCAATCTGAATGGTATTTAAGGCTGCTCCCTTGCGAAGATTATCTGCTACAATCCATAGGTTAATCCCCTTATTGGTGGAGAAATCTTCTCTTATTCTGCCTACAAAAACTTCATCTCTTCCGGCTGTTTTAAGAGGGAGAGGATAGATATTTTCCTCGGACTTATCCTCAAGAATGACACCAGGAGCATTTAGGAGAATGTTTTTTACCTGAAGGGGAGTAATCTTTCTCTCTGTCTGCAGGTTTACTGCCTCCGAATGAGAAATAAAAACAGGTACGCGAACACAGGTTGCTGTTATAGTAATACTCTCATCCTCCATAATTTTCCTGGTTTCATTAACTAATTTCATCTCTTCTTCAGTATAACCATTAGACAAAAAATCACCTATATGAGGAAGAAGATTAAACGCTATCTGATGTGGATAAACTTGCCGGGTAATCTTCTCTCCCTTTATACATTGTTCCACCTGTCTTTTTAATTCCTCAATTGCTTCTTTTCCCGTTCCTGAAACTGCCTGATAAGTAGAGACATTGAGGCGGTTAATATGAGCAGATTTATGGATTGGATTTATGGCTACCACCAGTTGAATGGTAGAGCAGTTAGGGTTGGCGATGATACCTTTATGATTTCTCACAGATTGAGGGTTTACCTCAGGAACTATTAGGGGCACCTCTTCTTCCATTCTAAAAGCTTTTGAGTTATCAACTACCACTGCCCCCGCTTTTACCATTTTGGGAGAGAATTCTTTGGAGATAGGTGCTCCTGCTGAAAATAGAGCTATTTCTATTCCTTTAAAAGAAGAAGAAGAACCCAAATTTTCTACCTTTATCTTTTCTTGGGCAAATTTTAAAGTTTTTCCCTCGGACCTCTCTGAAGCTATAGCTCTAAGATTCCTTATAGGAAAATTTCTCTCTTCCAAAATTTTCAACATTTCCCTTCCCACTGCTCCTGTAGCTCCTACTACAGCTATATTATATCCCCTGCTCAAATTTCTTCCCCATAATTCTGTTTTTCTAATCCTTCTTTTTCCTTGTTCAATTCTAATTCAAATTCTTTATGCACAGCTCTTACTGCTCTCATTGCTTCTTTTCTCTTTACAATACAGGAAATTCTTATTTCGGAGGTATTTATCATCTCAATATTTATCTCCTTTTTGCCTAAGCAGGCAAACATACGAGCAGCTACTCCAGGATGAGACTGCATTCCCGCTCCTACCAGGGATACTTTAGCCGTATCGGAGTTATAACTCACATCGCTACCTTTTAATTTTTGTTTTATTTTCTCCATAGTTTTTTTTGCCTCTTTTAAATCTTCTTCCCTCACAGTAAAGGAGATATCATTTTTCCCTTCTTTTGCGCTGCTCTGGACAATCATATCTACATTAATATTAGCTTCCCCCAACCTGGTGAAGATAAATCCTGCCACTCCCGGATTATCAGGAATATTCTTTATAGCCACCCTTGCTTGACTTTCATCAAGAGCAACTCCCGACAGCACAAGAGATTCCATAGATTCTTCTTCAGGCAATTATTGTCCCCTCCTTTTCAGTAAAGCTGGAGCGAATATGCAGAGTTATCTTATACTTTTTAGCCAATTCTATTGCTCGCAGATGAATAACCCTGGCTCCTAAACTGGCTAACTCTAAGGTCTCCTCATAAGAGATATGTTTAAGTTTTCTTGCTTCAGGAACTATCCGGGGGTCTGCAGTATATATCCCCTCTACATCGGTGTAGATTTCACATAAATCTGCTTTCAGACTGGCAGCTAAAGCAACCGCCGTAGTGTCAGAGCCTCCTCTTCCCAGAGTGGTAATATTATTTTGAGGTGTAATTCCCTGAAAACCGGCAATTACCACGATTACCCCTTTTTTCAGCTCTCTTAATATATTTTTAACTTCTATTTTCTGAATGCGAGCTTTGGTATAAACTTCGCTTGTAATTATTCCTCCCTGGGCTCCACTAAAGGCGATTGCCTCCTCTCCCAGAGAATGGAGAGCTATACTTAATAGAGAAGAGGAGATGATTTCGCCGCTGGATAGAAGCATGTCTCTCTCTCTTTTTGGGAGGTCAGAATTTAGCTTGAAAGCGAGCTCTAATAACCTGTCAGTGGTATCTCCCATTGCAGAAGTTACTACCACCAGGTCATCTCCTTTATTTTTAACTTTAGATATTCTTTTAGCTACGTGTTTAATTCTTTCAACTGAGCTGACCGAACTCCCCCCATATTTTTGAACAATTAAGGACATTAATTATCTCCTCTTTCTCTCTTTTTTCTCATCTCCGCACCAACACATCCACGCATCTACGAAACTTTCTTTAATTGGTCAAGGACATACTTCCTGATATTTTGTGGTGAAGGAAGTTCTATCGTTACCTTTCCCTCTTTAATTAAGGGTTTTGATAGAGAGGAGAACTTTCCTCCGCAGGAGCACTCTTTTGGACGTTCTTTCGCTGGAAGTACTTGAGTGGAAAAACAGGAGGGACATCGCCACACCTGCTTCTTTCCTGAGTATTTTCCTTTTTTAGCAAATGGTTTTTTCTCCACTTCTACTATATCCAGAGAAAAATCTATTACCGGCGAATTACTTATCCAGGTTCCTACCCCAAAAGCATCAGCCAGAGGAGATAGAAAATGAATCTCTTCTTCGTCCATTCCTCCGGAGACAAAAAATTTTACCTCTTTAAATCCCCGTAGGTCCAATTCCCACCTTATTTCTTTTAAAATCTCTAAAAAGTTTCCTCTTCTTGAGCGGGGAGTATCCAATCTGATAGCGGAAAGATTTTTTCCTAAACTTTCAGCTACTTTAATAGCTACAACCTTCTCATCTCCCAGAGTATCTATTAAGGCTACTCTTTTTACTCTGGGTTCGATAACTTCATCAAAAAGTTGAGTTGCCTTTAAAGTGTCTCCTGTAAGTAAAATAAGGGCGTGAGGAATGGTTCCCACAGGCTCCTCACCCAATTCCTCTGCGCTTTTACTCGCAGCTACTCCATCGCATCCTCCTATAAAGGAAGCCCTATCTATCATAGAGGCTATCCCTGGGTGCATTCTTCTTGCTCCAAAATGGTATATAGATTTACCCGAAGCGGCTTTTTTGCAGCGAGCGGAACGGGTAGCTATTCCTGAAGCCTGACAAAGTAATCCTAAAAGAGAGGTTTCATATCTGGCAAACTCACTATAGCTGCCCTCTATAACCATAACCGGCTCAAGAGGATGAAATACAGTGCCTTCAGGCATACTCCAGACTCTGATATTTAAGCCTTCAAGAAGATATGCCACCTCATCTACTCCTGCTAAAACTGCCCAATCATAATTAGAG